>NZ_CAHJXD010000131.1 GCF_903644055.1 Sphingomonas bacterium
GACCAGCGCGCTTCGGCGGCGCGCGGCGATGCCGACCGCGCCGAGGGCATGCTGGTGGCGATCGCGGCGCGGCGCGCGCTCGATCGCGGGCTGGCGCTGGGCTATCTCGAGACGATGCTCCGCCAGCATTTCGGCGCGAGCGAGCCGCAGGCGGTCGCGATGGTGATCGGCGCCGCGCAGAAGCCGGTGACGCTGATCCAGTTGCAGGACGGGCTGGCCGCGCTGGCCCCGACGCTGGAGGCGCCCGGCGCGGGCAGCGGCTTCTGGAGCGGCCTCAAGCGCGAGCTCGGCGGGCTGTTGGTGATCCGCCGCGCCGATCAGCCCTCGACGCTGCCGAGCGACCGGCAGGCGCGCGCGGTGCATGCGCTGGAGCAGGGGCAGGCGGATATCGCGCTGACCGAGGTCGCGCGAATGCCGGGATCGGCGCGCGCCGCCGGCTGGACGGCGCAGGCGCGGCGCTACGTGCTGGCGCGCAATGCGCTCGACCGGATCGAGGCGGCGGCGTTGCTCAGGCCCGCGCCCGCGCCCGTGACGACGAGCGGCGGATCAGCCGATCAGGATATCGCGCGCCCGATCCCATAGCTCCGGGGTGGCGGCGGCGATCAGGCCGCGCCCGTCCTCACCGAGACGATAGGGCGCGCCATCGAAGCGCGAGATCCGGCCGCCCGCCTCGGTGAGGAACAGCGCGCCGGGCGCATGATCCCAGGGCAGCGCGCGCCAGTAGAGCGCGATATCGTTCTCGCCGGTGACGAGGCGCGGGTATTGCGCGCCGGCGCAGCGCGGCACCGGAACCTCGATCAGCCGATCGGGGATGCGGCCGGCGATATCGGCGCGGACGTCGATCGGCAGATAGGTGAGCGCCAGCGCGGCGGTGGGCGGCTCGGTGCCGCTCGTCTTGGCGGTGATGCGCGCGCCATCGATGAAGGCGCCGCCGCCGCGATGCGCGTGGCACATGCGGCCCGTCGCGGGATCGAGGATCCAGCCGCCCTGCGTCTCGCCCTCCTCGACCAGCGCGACCATGATCGCGAAGGGGGTGATGCCCTCGGCGTAATTGGAGGTGCCGTCGATCGGATCGACGATCCAGGCGGTGCCCTGGTCGATCCCGTCCAGCAGCGCGGCATCGGCGGCGACCGCTTCCTCGCCGATCACGCGCGATCCCGGGAGGAGCGCGAGCAATGCCTCGGTCAGCGCGTCCTCCGACGCGCGATCGGCGACGGTGACGACGTCGCCGGGGCCCTTCTCCATGATCTGATCGGGCGCGAGCGCGCGGAACGAGGGCATGACGATCTCGCGCCCGACGCGGACCATCAGTCGCTCGACCGCGCCGTGAAGGGGGTGAACGCCCACGATCAGCTCCGATAATCGGCGTTGATCGCGATATAGCCGTGCGTGAGATCGCAGGTCCACACCGTCGCGCGGCCGTCTCCCAGCCCGAGATCGACGCCGATCTCGACCTCGCGCCCCTTGAGGTGCGCGGCGACCGGAGCTTCGTCATAGCCCTCGACCGCCAGCCCGCCCTCGGCGACCTGAGTCGCGCCGAAGCGGATCGCCAGCCTGTCGCGCTCGGCGGGCTCGCCCGCCTTGCCGACGGCCATGACGACCCGCCCCCAATTGGCGTCCTCGCCCGCGATCGCGGTCTTCACCAGCGGCGAGTTGGCGATCGACAGCGCGATGCGCCGCGCGCTAGAATCGGTCTCGGCGCCCTCGACCGTGATCGTGATGAACTTGCTCGCGCCTTCGCCGTCGCGGATCACGAGGTGCGCGAGCTGGCGGCAGAGATCGATGAGCGCCGCCTGGAAGGCATCGGCTCCGGCATCGTCGATCGCGCCGAGCGCGGTATTGCCCGCCTTGCCAGTCGCGAAGGCGAGTACGGTGTCCGAGGTCGAGGTGTCGCCGTCGACCGTGATGCACGAGAAGGTCTTGGCATTGGCCTCGTCGAGCATGCGCTGGAGCAGGCCGGGTTCGATCGCGGCATCGGTGAAGACGAAGCCGAGCATCGTCGCCATATCGGGCGCGATCATGCCGGAGCCCTTGACGATGCCCGCCAGCGTCACGGTGCGGCCGTCGACGATCGCCGTCGTCACCGCGCCCTTGGGAAAGGTATCGGTGGTCGAGATCGCCTGCGCGGCTGCGCGCCAGTCCGCTTCGGGCGCGGTGAGTGCAGCGTCGATCCCGGCCTCGGCCTTGTCGATCGGCAGCGGCACGCCGATCACGCCGGTCGAGGCGACGAACACGTCCGAAGGCCGGCAGCCCATCGCGCCCGCGACGCGCGCGGCGATCGCCTCGACCGCGGCGCGGCCGCGATGGCCCGTGAAGGCGTTGGAATTGCCCGCGTTGACCACCAGCGCGCGGGCGCGGCCCAGAGTCAGCGCGGCGCGGCACCATTCGACTTCGGGCGAAGGGCACCGGCTGCGCGTGGTGACGCCCGCGACGACCGTCCCCTCGTCGAGCGCCGCGAAGGTGAGGTCGGCGCGCTCCCAGGCCTTGTAGCCCGCGCGCGACACGGCGAGGCGGACACCGGCGATCGGCGGCAGCGTGGGGAAGGGGGTGGCGAGCGGCGAGACATCTGGCATGCCGCCGCTCTACATATGACGCGGCCTTATCGCCAGCACGCGCGTTCGGGATATCGGATGCGATGAGCCGAACTTTTCTAAACCACGGTACGGATTTATGGGGGAGGCAGGAGAGGGTTCGTATGCGTGCCGCCTTTGCTCTGCTCGCCGGGTTTCTGCCGCTGCTCGCGCAGCCGGCGGCCGCGCAATATGCGCCACCGTCCGATTCCGCACCGCAGGCGCCCACCGCCGGCGCCGATCGGCTTGAGCAATTGCTGTGGGAGGGTGCGGCGCGCAAGAACAGTGCCGATGCCTACCAGACCTATTTGCGGCGCTATCCGGATGGCGCGCATTCGGATCAGGCGCGCGACGCGCTGAATCGCATGGGTCAGATGCCGCAAAGCTATCGGCAGCCCGCGCCGAGCCAGAGCGATGACCCGCCAGCCGATGCCTCACCGCCACCGCCTTATCCTCAGCCCGATGGGCCACCAGCCCCGCCGCCCTATCCACAGGATGCGCCGCCGCCCGCAGAGCCGCCGATGAACATGGCACCCGAAAACGTGCCGGCGCCTCCCACTCCCGCGCCGCCGATCGCCCGCCCGCCGACGGCCACAGCACCAATTGCCAGGCCGGCCGCCGCCGGCTCGCCGCTGTTTCTGTGCCGGCCCGCCTTCGCCGGCGGAGTTGCGCCGTTCGAGCAGGCGGGGGAGGCGGAGATCGGCGCCTATCTGCAGGCGCTCCGCGTCAACAGCGTCGCGGCGTATAAAATCTATCTGCAAGCCTTCCCGCGCGGCGTCTTCTCGCCCGAGGTGCGCGAGCTGATCGCCACCCGCGATGGCCGCGCCGCGGCGCTTGCCGCGACGAACGTGCCGGGACCGAGCCAGGCGCGGGCGCGCGCGCCGGTGACGATCATCGCCGGCGACTATCCCTCGCTGGCGCTCCGCGAGGCGCAGGCGGGCAGCGCGAGCGCGATCTGGGAGGTCAGCGAGGACGGCTGCGTGCAATCGTGCCGGATCGAGAGATCGAGCGGCTCTGCCGTGCTGGACGCCGCGACCTGCCGCGTGATCGGCGCGCGCGGCCGCTACGATCCCGCGCGCGATGCGGCGGGCAAGCCGATCCGCTCGATCGAGACGGGCAGCTTCACCTGGGCGCTGCCGCAGCATTGAGCGGCGGCCGGGCGGCGACCCGCTCCGTTCCTCGACTGGAATCAGGCGGCGTGGAGATCGCAGGTCGCGGCGGTGGCGGCGGGAGAGGGGTTATAGATTTGCGCGAAATCGCGTTTGTCGCGGACGATGAACGAGGCGATGTAGTGGATTTTCCGGGCGGTCATGAACAATGTGCCGAATAGCGGCTGATATTGATAATTGACCTCGACGAAGATCACCCCGGCGCCGCTCGGCGCGTTCACCATCGCGCCGGCATCGCCCATGCCGTTGGGGGTGGCGGTGCCGGCGTTGGCCTGCGTCGCGGTGGAGCCGGCGGAGGTGGGCGCGGTGCCGTAGCTCGAGTCATAGCCCGCATCGCCGCTGCCGCCACGCGCGCCGATGCAGCGCTGCCAGTGGATGCGCTGGACGGGGACGCTGTCATAGGATTGCTGGACATATTCGAGGCTGGAGATGGTGATCCGCCCGTTGGTGGTGAGCTTGATGCCCTTTCCCGCGAGCCGCGTGCCCTGGAGCACGTCGTTGAGGTCGAGCTCGCGAAGCTGGAAGGTCGCGAGCCCGTTGTTGGCGCCGACGCGCGAGCCGTTGTCGGCGAGCTGCAACGCGGCCTGGTTCACGCGCTGGTTGACGATCGCATAGTTGGAAAGCTCGGCGCCATAGCCGCCGAGCGTCAGCACCAGCGGCATGCCCAGCGCCATTTCGAGCATCGCCGTGCCGCCGGTGGCGCGGGGCAGCTTGCGCAGAGCTTGTTTGAAAACTCGCGGAAGAGCGAGTTTCAAGCGGCACCGGCCCGCGCTTAGTTGCATACTGTCTTTACCGTCGTGGTGGTCTGGGTGGCGTAGGGCTGGTTCTTGAGGATCGTGCTCGCGCTGATCGTGAGCGTCGATCCCCAGCCGAGCAGCGCGCCGAGCGGGAACAGGCGGCGATAGGTGACTGCCATCTTGTAGAGCGCGATATCGCTGGCGCCGCCCTGGCCGCTGCTGCCGGGATCGGCATCCCACTGGTTGTTGCCGTTGACGTCGCTATAGCATTCGCCGGCGTCGTGGATGCCATTGCCGTTGCCGTCGGTGAAAGGCTCGGGCGCGATCGCGCTGTACGTGTCGAAATTCTCGCGGCTCGAGACGAAGGTGGCGCCGGAGGAGATCGCCTTGATCGGCACCATCACCCTGGCGTCGATCGCGCTCGTATTCTGGGCATTTCCCTGGATCGTGGCATCGCGCCCGGCCTTCTGCACCGCGCCGGTCAGCACATCCTGCATATAGCCCTGGAAGGCGAGGTCGCCGAGCCCGAGCAGCAGGATCAGCAGCACGGGGCAGACCAGCGCGAACTCCACCACCGCACCGCCGCGCCGGTCGCGTGCGAGATGGAGTACCCGGACGATCATTTGGAGATCCGCAGCATCGCCACCTGCTTCGCGATCGCGCCGAACTTCGCCGAAAGATCGCCGCCGCTGGTGGTGTAGAGCGCCTGCGCGCTCGTCGTCGCGCATTGCTGCATCTCCGTGGTCACGCTGGGCGCGATCGAGATCGTCCAGACGCTGACGTTCATTTTCTTAGCCTTCGAACATTCGGCCAGGAAGCGCGCGTTGTGATAGGCCTTCTGGTTCGCATAGCTGCCGTTCGTCACGCGCTTGTCGAAATATTCGACGCCGTACATGCCGTAGGCCGCCAGCGACGGCGCCATGTCGCCGTCGGTCAGGAAGACGATCACGCGGTTCGGCGGCAGCCGCCCCGGCCACGATTGATTGTCCGATGCGAAGATGCCGAGGCGGGAGAGCAGCCGCACGCCCCAGATCATGCCCGTATCGTGATAGGTGCCGCCGATCGCGCGAAAATCGCTTGCGTTGACGTAGTTGGTGACGTCGGCCTGCGACATCGTCGCGACGCGGCGGATCGGTTTTCCGCAGACCGCCCAGCCGGCGCGCAGGAGATAATTCTGAATGCCGCTCTGCGCATAGTTGAAGTAGCTCAGGGCGGTGGCGATGTTCGTCGTATCGCCGTTGGAGGTCGTATTCGCGGTGCTGCCGTAGGTCGTGCTGCTGCCGTCATAGTTGCGGCCGTAGATCACCTCCGGCCACATCGGTCGCCAGCTCGTGGCGCCGGTGGCCGACGTCGCATCCGGGATCAGGTCCGGATCGAGATCGGCGGGCAGCGCATTGCTATCGAAGGTTGAGGTGCCGCCGCTGGTGTTGCGCTCCTCGAGGCAGCCCTGCCATTGCGCCGTTCCATTATCGACGCGCGACGGATCGTCGACGGAGGCGGTGGTCAGGAAATTGCTGACGTCGAAACTCACCGGCTGGTAGGTCCATACGGGGCCGTAGGTATAGGCCGTCATCGTGCAGTTCGGCGACTTGCTGGTATCATAGACCGCCTTGGTCTCGGTCGCCTGGCCGCTGCTATTGTAGGTGTACAGCGTCGAGGGATTGCGGGCGATCGCGCTGGTCGCGCAATTGGCCGAGGAACTGGCGCTCCGCGTCGTCGTGCTGCTGGAGAGAACATAGTCGCCGGTCGGCTTCCGAGATTGATAGGCCCAGGTCTTCAGCGCGTTGCCGGAGCCGCCGACCATGTAGCTCGGGCTGATGTCCATGACCGCGCGGCCGGCGTTCACCGTCGATGTATAGGTGACGAAGCCGTAGCGGATGTGGGTCGAGGCATCGGCGGTCGAGGCGAGCGTGTTGTAGAAGTTGACGACGGCGGTGCGCAGCGCGGCGATCCGCGATCCCGACTTTTCGGGCACGTAGAAGCCGATCGAGCCGGGGTAGCCCGGCACGCTGCTGTTGACGCTGCCGCTGGAAGCGCCGAGCGCGGAATCGCCTGGGCGGCTGTATTTGACGATCGCGTTCGACGAGACCTGCTGCCCGACATAGGTGCTGCAATCGTCGTCGCTGTCCGCCGGCAGGCAGGCCATCGATCCGGTGGTATCGAGCACGAAGACGACATCGGTATCGGCGACGTCATATTGGGCCTGGCACGCCACGGTGATCGCCTTGCTGCCGATACCGAACATCGCCATGATCGTCATCGGCACGGTCGCCGTCGCGGTCCCCGAGACCTGATTGTCGCTGGTCTTGCTCGGCGTGAAGCTGACCGAGGAGACCTTGTACCAGCCCGCCTTGAAATTGTTGGTGAAGAAGGCGTTCGCCTGGGCGGTGGCGGCGGTGTCGAGCGTGCTGCTGTTCGAATCGATCATGAACTTGCGGCCCGCGAGCACGCCCGCGTCGCACGCCTGCTGCAACCGCGACTTGACCGTGTAGAGGCGGCCCATGTCGATCGCCGAGCCCGAAAGTCCGGCGAGCGGGATCATCATCGCGGCCATCATCGCGAGCGTGTTGCCGCGCTGATCCCGGCGCAGCCGCGCGAGGAATCCCGCGGCACCTCCGATCAGCCATCGCCGCCGCATACACCCAAGCCTTCGCCACCGCAGAACCGGACAAGCGCTAGGGCCAAAGTTTTAACAAAGAGATGATGGCTTCCTTTGGACGGGGTGGCGGCGGCGCGAGATAAGCGGGGATAAGTGCGGCGGCGCGCTCGCGCGGGGGCCGGGCCTGGCTTATGCGTGAGCGATGGCCGTCGCGGGATTCGTCCCTCTCCGCATATTTTCCGCCTTCACGATGCTGGAGGGCGCGATCGATCCCAAGGCGATCGTGGCGCGCGCCAGGACGCTCGGCTTCCCGGCGGCGGCGATCAGCGACCGCAATGGCCTCTACGGCGCGATGGCCTTCTGCGAGGCGGCGAAGAAAGCGGGCGTGCAGCCGATCGTCGGCACGACGCTCGCGGTGGCGCGGCCGGGCGGAGCCGAGGGCAAGGCGGCGCTGATCGACTGGCTGCCGCTCTATGCGCAGGACGCTACCGGCTACGACAATCTCTGCGCCTTGGTCTCGGCGGCGCATCTCGATCGGCCACCGCACGAGGAGGCGCATGTTTCGCTCGATGCGCTGACCGGGCGGAGCGAGGGGCTGATCGCGCTGACGGGTGCCGGCGACGGTGGGCTGGCGCGGCTGCTCGCGGGCGAGCAGCAGGGGGCCGCGGAGGCCTATCTCGATCGGCTGGAGGCGCTGTTTCCCGGGCGGCTCTATATCGAGATCGCGCGGCGCGGCGATGCGATCGAGACGCGGGCCGAGGAGGGGCTGATAGCGCTCGCCTACGCACGCGATCTGCCCCTGGTAGCGACCAACCCGGCCTGCTTCGCCGAGCCCGATTTCCACGCCGCGCACGATACGATGCTGTGCATCGCGGCATCGGCCTATCTGGAATCGAGCGAGCGCGCCTGCTCGTCGCCCGATGCGTGGATCAAGCCCGCCGACGCGATGGCGGAGCTGTTCGCCGATCTGCCCGAGGCGATCGCCAACACGCTGGTGGTGGCGCAGCGCTGCGCGGTGGCGGCGCCCTCGCGCAAGCCGATCCTGCCGAGCATCGCGGGCGATCCCGCCGCCGAGGCGGAGACGCTGCGCCGGGATGCGCGGGAAGGGCTCGCGGCGCGGCTGGCGAGGATCGCGCAGCTAAGAGGTCTCCAACCTCCGTTCGTCCCGAGCGAAGTCGAGGGACGTGTCTCGACTTCGCTCGACACGAACGGGGAGGGGAGCGCGGACCGGGAGGCGCGCGCGGACTGGCGCACGGTCTATCTCGATCGGCTCGAGTTCGAGCTCGACGTCATCATCCAGATGGGCTTTCCGGGCTATTTCCTGATCGTCGCCGATTTCATCAAATGGGCGAAGGAACAGGGCATTCCGGTGGGGCCGGGGCGCGGATCGGGCGCGGGCTCGGTCGTCGCCTGGGCGCTGACGATCACCGATCTCGATCCGATCGCGCTCGGGCTGCTGTTCGAACGCTTCCTCAATCCCGAGCGCGTGTCGATGCCAGATTTCGACATCGATTTCTGCGAAACGCGGCGCGGCGAGGTGATCAGCTACGTCCAGCGCAAATATGGCCGCCAACAGGTCGCGCAGATCATCACCTTCGGGCGGCTGAAGGCGCGCGCGGTGCTCAAGGATACCGGCCGCGTGCTCCAGATGAGCTACGGCCAGGTCGATCGCCTCGCCAAGCTGGTGCCCAACCATCCGACCGATCCCTGGACGCTGAGCCGCGCGCTCAACGGCGTCTCCGAGCTGGCGGCCGACTATAAGTCGGATGCGCAGGTGCGGCGGCTGTTCGATCTGGCGATGAAGCTGGAAGGGCTGCCGCGCCACAGCTCGACGCACGCCGCCGGCGTAGTGATCGGCGATCGCCCGCTCGATCAGCTCGTGCCGCTGTATCGCGATCCGCGCTCCGAATTTCCGGTGACTCAGTTCGACCTCAAATATGTCGAGAGCGCCGGCCTCGTGAAGTTCGATTTCCTCGGGCTCAAGACCTTGTCGGTGCTGCGCAAGGCGGTCGAGATGCTGGCGGCGCGCGGCGTGACGATCGATCTCGACACGCTGACGTGGGACGACGAGGAGACCTACCGGCTGCTCCAGCGCGGCGACACGGTCGGCGTGTTCCAGGTCGAATCCGAAGGGATGCGGCGCACGCTCTCGGCGGTGAAGCCGACGGTGTTCGAGGACATCATCGCGCTCGGCGCGCTCTACCGCCCCGGTCCGATGGACAATATTCCGATGTTCGGCCGCCGCAAGAACGGGCAGGAGGCGATCGAATATCCGCACCCGCTGCTCGAACCGATCCTGAAGGAAACCTACGGGATCTTCGTCTATCAGGAGCAGGTGATGCAGGCGGCGCAGGTGCTTGCCGGATTCAGCCTGGGCGGCGCCGATCTGCTGCGCCGCGCGATGGGCAAGAAGGTCAAGGCCGAGATGGACGCGCAGCGCGCGGGCTTCGTCGAAGGCTGTGGGACGGTCAACGGCATCGGGCGTGCGCAGGCCGGGGCCTTGTTCGACCTGATCGACAAGTTCGCGGGCTACGGCTTCAACAAGAGCCACGCCGCCGCTTATGCGCTGCTGACCTATCAGACCGCCTGGCTGAAGGCGCATCACAAGCCCGAATTCTACGCGGCATCGATGTGCTACGACATGACGCTGACCGACAAGCTCTGCATCTGGGTCGACGATATCCGCCGCTCGGGGGTGGCGCTGCGCGGGCCGGACGTGAACGCCTCGGAAGCGGAATTTTCGGTCGAGGACGGCGCGGTGCGCTACGGCCTCGGCGCGCTCAAGGGCGTCGGCGAGAAGGCGATGGAGCAGCTCGTCGTCGAGCGCGGCGCCAACGGCGCGTTCACGGGCATCGACGATTTCGCCGAGCGCGTCGATCCGCAGCTCCTCAACCGGCGCCAGCTCGAAAGCCTCGCGGCGGCGGGCGGGTTCGACGGGCTGGAGCCGGATCGCGCGGCGGTGTTCGCCGCTGCCGAGACGATCCTCGCGGAAGCCTCGAAGGCGCATGAGCAGCGCGAGACGGGGCAGGGCGGGCTGTTCGCGATGGGCGGCGGCGATGCGGGGCACGCGCATATCCGGCTGCCGCGCGATGCGCGCTGGTCGGTCGCCGAGCGGATGGGCGCGGAGAAGGAGGCGTTCGGCTTCTATTTCTCGGCGCACCCCACCGATCGCTACCGCCATGTCGCGCAGGCAGAGGGCGCGCGCAGCTTCGCGGCGGTGGCGGCGATGCCGATCCCCGAGCCCGAGCGCGACGAGAAGGGCCGGCCGACGGCGCGCGCGAGCGCGCGGATTGCCGCTTTGGTCGAGGAGGCGCGCTGGCGGACATCGGCGCGCGGCAACCGCTATCTGCTCGCCACCTGTTCGGATGCGACCGGCCAGTTCATCGTCAGCGTGTTCGACGAGGCCGCGAGCGAGGGGATGGAGAAAGCCGCGCGATCGGGCGAATGCCTGCTGCTGTCGGTGGAGCTCGATCGGCGGCCGGGCGAGGAAACGCCGCGCGTGACGGTGCGCGGATCGCGCCCGCTCGACGGCATCGCGGCGACGACGCGGCTGAGGATGGAGATCGTGATGCGCGATGCGGGCGTGCCGGCGCTGCTGGTGCCGATCCTGGCGCCGGCGCGCGGCGGGCGCGGGGAGATTGAGCTGGTCGT
>NZ_CAHJXD010000132.1 GCF_903644055.1 Sphingomonas bacterium
CGGGGTCCCGCTGCCTGCCGACGTTGAAGAAGAAGCGGGACCCCGGCTCAAGGCCGGGGTGACGCGAGTTCAGCGTCAACAGGACCCCGAAGACTACGGACCTGTATGCCGCATGCCCTCTATCAATTCGCCGCCGATGCGCCTATATCGGCCCTGCTGACGTCGCCTGCGACGGATATCGGGCCCGCTTTTGGCTCTCCCTTTGTCCCTTTCTAGCTTTGCCGAAGCCGGGATGCGCCGCGTCGGCGCATGCCCGTCACCCTCCCCGCCATATGGGGGACAAAGGAATATCCTATGATCACCGGAACCGTTAAATTCTTCAATCCGGACAAGGGCTTCGGCTTCATCGCGCCCGAGGGCGGCGGCGCCGATGCGTTCGTCCACATCTCGGCCGTCGAGCGCGCCGGCATGCGCACGCTCGATAAGGAACAGCGCGTTTCCTACGAGCTCGAGACCGATCGTCGCGGCAAGACCTCCGCGGTCAACCTCCAGGCGGCCTGATCGATCGACCGGGGGGCGGCGACGTCCCCCGGTCACCATTTGCGCCGGCGATCGCGCCGGCAGACGATTCCCGGGAGCCCGTTCTATGTCGCGCGTCGCCGTCCGCCCCTATCTCGTCAACAAGGACGAGGAAGGCGTGTTTCGCATTACCGTCCGCTCGACGCGGTTCAATTCGCAGGGCTATCCCCTGGTTTCGACCGAGATGCTCGGCGAGACTTTCCCGACCGCGACCAAGGCGCGAACCTATCTGCGCGAGCATTACCGCGCCGAGGCGACCGACATC
This sequence comes from Sphingomonas bacterium, assembly GCF_903644055.1. Taxonomy (GTDB): domain Bacteria; phylum Pseudomonadota; class Alphaproteobacteria; order Sphingomonadales; family Sphingomonadaceae; genus Sphingomonas_I. The sequence continues at coordinate 785 of NZ_CAHJXD010000132.1, forward strand.
GCTACCAAATGACGATCCGAGCGGCGTAACTCCGGGGTCTGTGCTGTTGGCGTTGATCTCGTCACCCCGGCTCAAGGCCGGGGTGACGTTCAGTTCGAACAGCACAGTCTCCAAACCGTCCGATCGAAGAGCTTCAGCTTACGGTCAGGACGCCGTCATCGATCGAGAAATGGTGGAAGCGGCGGATCATATCCTGACCGAGCAGAGACACGCCGCGGCCGTTTCCCATCACCGCGATCCGGACGTTCGTATAGGTCGTGCCCGCGATCCTCAGATTTTCCACCTTGGTGAAGCTGAGCGGGGCCATGCCGTTGGCGGTGACCAGAGTGTTGCGGAAGTGCAGCTTTGCGGGGTCGATCCCGAGGCGGCGCGCATCGGCCTGCGTGAGGATCGTGGTATTGGCGCCGCTATCGACGATGAAGCGGACCGGTTTATTCTCTGCCACCGCATCCATATAATATAGTCCGTCGCTGCTCACCGTTACCTGATGTTCCCGATCATCGAGATCGACAACATCCGGCGAGGGCGCACCAACATCTTTGCTGGCGGTGGTATCAACTCGGTTTTCGACCGCATTAGTCGCCATTGGCGACATCATGACTGCTGCACTTAGTGCCATCAGCGGAATTGCCAAGCTACCGGGCATAACGAACCCTCTCTTAAGCCATGAAACTATCGTTTCGTCGCACAAACAGGGCGATGTGACGCTAAATACACCAAGTTAGCTTGGGTTCCTGAATGTTGATTCAGGTTATCGATTTCGGCTCGTTTTTTCGAAGGTCATAATAAACCGGCAACACTATATTGGTAAGGGTTGCTGACCATGACTCGGCCTATTGCCGATAATATCCATATTGGTCAGAGTCACTGACCATGAATCTGTGCGACGAATGCATTTCGTTAATATATTTACGGTGAAAGGCCGACATTGACTAAGATCGCGTAAGTCGTGGCGCCGTAGAATCGGTCAGGTCGTCTTGGCGATTCCCAGCCGCCGCAATTCGATCGCGGGGCAGCGGTCCATAACCACCTTCAATCCTGCCACTTCGGCACGCGCCGCCGCTGCCCCGTTGATCACGCCGAGCTGCATCCACACCGATTTGGCGCCCGCCGCGATCGCCTCGTCGACGGCGTCGCCCGCCGCACCCGGTTGGCGGAAGATATCGACCATGTCGATCGGTTCGCCGATCTGGCCGAGCTCCCGCCAGACATATTCGCCGTGGACATGCTCGCCGCTGATCTGCGGATTCACCGGCAGGATGCGGTAGCCCCAATCCTGCATCACCCGCATCACGCCCCAGCTCGGGCGATCGGGGCGATCGGAGGCACCCACCACCGCGATCGTGCGGGTTTCGGTGAGGAGCTGGCGGACATCTTCGTCGGTGGTCAGCGGCATGATCGATCTCCTTGCAACGACGATATCCGCCCCAGCCGCGTCGGCTTTAACGTGCAAAAAAGCTTGACAAAAATTAATAATCTGCTAGGAAAATGGTTCGCACTTCGGGGAAATGTGCGGTTGCGTGGGGGTATCATGGCTCATCTGTTAAAGCGTATCGCCGCATTGCTGTTCGGCGCCTGCTTCGCGCTGAGCGCGCAGGCCATCACCATCGTGGATACCGGGCAGCCGACCCAAACCAACGGTGGCTATACGCTGTACTCCAGCCAGTGGCTTGCCTCCGAGTTCAACGTCACCAGCGCGGTCAACCTGACCGACGTGATGGGCTATATGAACTTCACCGGGGCGCTGCGCGTTGCAATCTACAGCGACGGCGGCGACCTGCCCGGAACCAAGCTCTATTCCGCAACGTCCACGCAGTCGGGCACCGGCTGGTTAGGCTCCTCGGGGTTGAACTGGGCGCTGACCAGCGGCAGCTATTGGGTTTCGTTCGAAACCGATTCCGGCAACGGCTATATGCCTTATCCTTCACCTATCCCGCTCAATCAGGAGGCCGGCTATCATCCTGGCGCGCAAGGCTGGTATTCCGCCGACACTCTCAATCTCGGCGTGCGCATCTACGGGACGGCAGCGGTGGTGCCCGAGCCTGCTTCGTGGCTGATGATGGTCCTGGGCTTCGGCCTGGGCGGCGTGGCGCTGCGCCGCGCGAAGGCGCGGACCCCGCTCGCCACCTGACGCTTATTTGTCGGCGTCGGTAAGCGCCGCCGACACGCGTTCCGCCAAGGCCTTGAACAGTGCGCCCTCGGGCGCGTCGCCCCCAGCGGGGGGGAGCCCCGCGTCCGATGCGGCGCGGATCGCGGTCGTGAGCGGGATGCGGCCGAGGAAGGGAAGCGACAGCCTCGCCGCCTCGGCCTCGGCGCCGCCGGTGCCGAACGGGTCCGAGGCTTCGCCGCAGTGCGGACAGATATAGCCCGCCATATTCTCGACCAGCCCGAGCACGGGGACATCGGCCTGCACGAACAGATCGATCGCGCGCGCGGCATCGATCAACGCGAGATCCTGCGGCGTGGAGACGATGATCGCGGCCGCCGGGCGATGCTTCTGGATCATCGTGAGCTGGACGTCGCCGGTGCCGGGGGGCAGATCGAGGATCAGCAGCTCCGTTTCTCCCCAGGCGGCGTCGACCAACTGGGTCAGCGCGCCCGCCGCCATCGGGCCGCGCCACGCGATCGCCTTGCCGGGCTCGACGAGCTGGCCGATTGAAAGCAGGGGCACGCCGTAGCGCGTGGGGACGGGGATGAGCTGCTTGTTATAGGCTTCGGGCTTTTCCGGGGCGTCCATCAGGCGCGGCTGCGACGGGCCATAGATATCGGCATCGACGAGCCCGACCTTGATGCCCCGCCGCGCCAGCGCGATGGCGAGATTGGCGGCGACGGTCGATTTGCCCACCCCGCCCTTGCCGCTGGCGATGGCGAGGATGCGGCGCGCGCTTCGCGGAGCGGCGGGGCGCTCGGCGGTGAGTAGCACGCGCGCTTCGGCGATCCCTGGCAGCGCGAGCAGGGATGCGCGGACTTGGGTTTCGAGCCGGTGCCGCTGGTCCGCGTCGAGCCCGGCGACATCGATCATCACGTCGGCGCGGCCGCCTTCGATGCGGGGCGCGGCGGCGCGGCCCGATGCGATCAGGCCCTGCCCCGTTGCGGGATCGACGACGGCATCGAGCGCGGCGGCGGCATCGGGCAAACTCATGCGCGGCCCGCTACGCGCTTTCGCGAGCGCAAGCACTGTTTTTCCCGCCGCCGCTCCCTATAAGAGAGAGATGAACGAGAGCGGGTTGCCGGCTGCCGACGGCGCGGTGTTGAACGAAGGCGGCCCCTGGGGCGGCGGTTCGGGCGAGGATGGCGAGAAGCGCGAGACGGGCGGCTGGAAGCCGCCGCTGCGCCGTCGCGG
>NZ_CAHJXD010000133.1 GCF_903644055.1 Sphingomonas bacterium
GCGCAGGCGATGGCGATCGGCACCGCCGGCTACACCGCGATGCTGTGCGTGCTCGCGCTCGAGGATTACGGCATCACGCCGGACAAGGGCGAGGTGCTGGTGACGGGCGCCAACGGTGGCGTCGGCTCGGTGGCGATCGCGCTGCTCGCAAAGCTCGGCTATACCGTTACCGCGTCGACCGGCCGGCCCGAGGAGGCCGATTATCTCAAGGCGCTGGGCGCGACCACGATCGTCGATCGCGCCGAGCTCTCCGAAAAGGGGCGTCCGCTGGATAAGGAGCGCTTTGCCGCCGCGGTCGATTCGGTCGGCAGCCAGACGCTCGCCAACGTGCTTTCGAAGATCAGATATGGCGGCGCGGTCGCCGCCTGCGGGCTCGCGCAGGGCGCCGATCTGCCGTCGACGGTGATGCCGTTCATCCTGCGGAACGTGGCGCTGCTCGGGGTCGATTCCGTGATGGCGCCGATGGCCAAGCGCGAGCGCGCGTGGCAGCGGCTGGCCGTCGATCTCGATCCGGCGAAGCTCGAAAGCATGACGCGGCATGTCGGCTTCGCGGGGATCGAGCAGGCGGCGCGCGATATCATCGACGGCAAGGTGCGCGGGCGGGTCGTCGTCGATATACAGGCCTGAAAACGGGCGAAATTCCAAAAGCGTGGAGCGGATAGATCATGGCCAGTTACATTCTCGTCGTTCCGAGCAACGCCAAGCCCGGGCAGGATGAGGAATATAACCGCTGGTATGATGACACGCATCTCGGCGATCTGCTGGCCATCCCAGGCGTCACCAAGGGGCGACGCTTCAACGCCGATCCCGCTTCGCCCAGTCCGCCGGAAGCCAATTATCTCGCGATCTACGAGATCGAGGCCGAAGATGGCGCCGAGGTGCTCGCCGAACTCGGCCGGCGCGCCCAGGCCGGGGAGATGGAGATCTCGCCGACGCTGGACACGGCAAGCGCCAGGATGATGCTGTACAAGGCCCGCTGAGCCTTCGGGTGGAATGAATTGGGATCGGGAGATTAGGCGATGAGCAGCAAGATCGATCTGGTGACCGCGGAAGTGATCCGCTCGGCGATGGAAACGATCTGCTTCGAGATGGCGACTTATGTTTCGCGCCATGCGACGACCCCGATCCTCAACCAGTCCAACGAGCGCAACGCCACGATCCTCGACAGCAAGGGTCGGCTGGCGGGGCTCTCGGTCGGCATCCCGCAGTTCATGCTGTCGTCGACGCTGCCGGTGCGCCTCGCAATCGATTTCTTCGGCGAGGACCTCAAGCCGGGCGACGTCATCCTTGCCAACGATCCCTATTATGGCGGCGGCCACCTGCCAGATTTCAACGTCTTCTCCCCCGTCTTCGCCGACGGCAAATTGTTGATGTTCGCCTCCATCCAGTGCCACCATGGCGATACCGGCGGCGCTGTGGCCGGTGGCTACAACACGATGGCGAAGGACATCTGGTCCGAGGGCACGCGCTATCCGCTGCTCAAGATCGTCGATGGCGGCAAGGAGCGGCGGGATGTCATCCTGCTGCTGCGCGCCAACAATCGCCTCGCCGGCTTCATCGGCGACATGCAGAGCCAGGTTGGCGCGGCGCAGCTCGGTGCAAGCCGCCTCAACGACCTCATCGAGCGCTACGGCGCCGAAACGGTCCAGACGGCGATCGATCATACTATCGACGAGGCGCGCCGCCGCTTCTCCGAGGAGATCGCGCGCTGGCCCGACGGCACCTATGAGGCGGATGCCTATGTCGACAGCGATCCGCAGGGCAACAAGGATATCCACGTCCATGTCGCGGTGACCGTAAAGGGCGACCGGCTGGTCCTCGATTTCAACGGCTCCGACACGCGGCAGCACATCGCGGCCTGGTCGACGCTCGGCAACACGCGCGGCAACGCGCTCGGCCAGTTGATGAGCGTCGTCGATCCGACGATCCCCAAGAACGAGGGTTTCTTCGATTGCGTCGAGCTGATCGCGCCCGAGGGTTCGTGCGTGAACCCGACGCCCAACAAGCCGGTGTCTTCGGGCACCCATCATCCCGGCACCGAGGTTTCCGATGCGGTGGCGCTGGCGATCGCCCAATTCTTGCCCGAGCGGGTATCGCCGCAGACCTACAAATATGGCTCGCCGCGCCAGATGTGGGGCGACAAGGATCCGCGGACCGGCAAGGCCTTCTTCGATCATGGCGGCGAGGTGAATGCCGGGTGGTGCAACGGCATCAAGGGCGCCGATGGCTGGGGCGCGCTGCCCGCGGCGTTCGGCAATCTGCTGAAGGCGCCCGCCGAGCTCAACGAGGTCAATTTCCCGCACATCATCCGCGACCGCAACTATCGCATGGATAGCGGCGGCGCGGGCCAGTGGCGCGGCGGGCTGGGCAGCCATTTCGTCAAGGAAGTGCGCACGCCGACCTACATCAGCCAGTATATCGTCAACCAGCGGCACGTGCATCCCGGCATCGCCGGCGGGCGGCATGGCGCGCCCGACGAGGCGATCGTCAGCGCCGGCACCGATCGCGAGGTCAATATATCGCCGGTGGTCAACGCGCATCTGCTCGAGCGCGGCGAGGCGCTGATCTATAATTTCGGCGGCGGCGGCGGCTGGGGCGATGCCTATGCGCGCGCCCCCGAGGCGGTGCTGGAAGATGTGTGGGACGAATATGTCTCGATCGAGGGCGCGGCCCGCGATTATGGCGTGGTGATCACCGGATCGGTCGAAGCGATGGATCTGGCGCTGGATCATGGCGCGACGGCGCGGCTGCGCGCCGATCTGAAGGGTGAGAAGGCGGCGGCATGACGTATCGGGTTGGGGTGGACGTTGGCGGTACGTTCACGGATTGCGTGCTGCTGCGTCCCGACGGGACGCTCGTGCTGGAAAAGTCTCCGACCACGCCGGAGGATCAGTCGCTCGGGGTGCTGAACGGCATCGCCCAGCTCGCGGAGGCCGAGGGCCTCGAAGGCAGCGAAGCGCTGCTGCGGCAGACCGAATCGATCGTGCACGGCACGACCGCCGCGGACAATGCGATGATCCAGATGCGCGGCGCCAACACCGGGCTGATCGTGACGCGGGGCTTCCGCGACGAGATCGAGCTTCGGCGCTGCTACAAGGAGGATATCTGGGATCCGGCCTACCCCGCCCCCCAGCCGATCGCCAAACGCCGCGTTCGCCTCGAGGTGGATGAGCGGATGACGGCGGAAGGCGAGATCGAGACGCCGCTCGATGAAGAAGCGGTGCGCGCCGCCGCGCGCCGGCTTAAGGCGTTCGGCGTCACTTCGATCGCGGTGGTGTTCATCCACAGCTACGTCAATCCCGTCCATGAGAAGCGCGCGCGCGAGTTGATCCTCCAGGCCTTTCCCGAGGTCGAGCTGATCTCGCTGAGCCACGAGGTCTATCCCAAGCCGCCGGAGTTCGAACGGACGTCCACCACGCTCGTCAACGCCTTCGTCGGGCCGCCGATCGTGCGCTATCTCGATCGGCTGGAGAAGCGCCTGGCCGATACCGGCTTCAGCCGCGAACTCCTGCTCGCGACCTCCTCGGGCGGTGTCGCGACCCCCGATAACATCCGCCAGCGCGCGCTCGCGACGATCAGCTCGGGGCCGACGGGCGGTGTCGTCGCGGCGGCGCGCGCGGCCGCCGATGCCGGCATGGGCGATGTCATCTCGGTTGACATGGGCGGCACCAGCTACGACGTCTGCCTGATCCGCGACGGCAAGCCCGATATCAAGAGCGACTGGAATTGGCGGCATCGCTATTGCATCGCTCTGCCGATGGTCGATGTCGTGTCGGTCGGCGCCGGCGGCGGCTCGATCGCCCGGTCGCGCGACGGCCAGCTCACCGTCGGCCCCGATAGCGCCGGCAGCCAGCCGGGACCGGTCTGCTACCGGCGCGGCGGCACCGAGCCGACCGTGACCGACGCCGATCTGCTGTGCGGCCGGCTCGATCCCGCGGGCTTCTGGGGCGGCCGCCTCTCGCTCGACGTCGATGGCGCGCGCGCTGCGGTCGGCCGGGTCGGAGAGGCGGTCCAGCTCGGGATCGACGAGGCCGCGGTTGCCATCATCGCGATAATCGATGCCCATATGTGCGACGGTATCCGCCGCGCGCTGAGCCTGGCGGGCGCCGATCCGCGCCAGCTCGATCTCGTCGCATTCGGGGGCATGGGCGCGGTTCATGCGGTCGAACATGCCCGCGAGCTTGGGATGAAGCGCGTGCTCGTGCCGCAGGCGGCGCCCGCGATGTCCGCGCTCGGCCTGTTGACCGCCGATCACCTGCTCGATGATGCGCGCGCGCTGCTAGCCGATTGGCGCAACATCGATCTCGATCGGCTGAGCGGTCTCGCGGCCGAGCTCGAGGCCGATGCGATCCAGCAGCTCGAGGCGGCGGGCGTCGCGCCGGAGCTGCGGCGTTTCGAATGGATGCTCAACATGGTCTATCCGGGCCAGACCTTCGATACCGCGATTCCCGTGACCAAGGGTATCGGTGCGTCGCTGTCGCGCGATGCGCTGCTCGCATCGGTCGAAGAATTTCACCGCCGGAACGAGGCCACCCGCCTCGTCGAGGCGCGCAGCCAGGAGCCGGTGATCCGCGGCATCCGCCTCGTCGCAAGCGGCCTCGTCGATCAGCCCAAGCTTTCGGAGGTCGTTTCGCAAGCCGACGCTATGGAGCCGATCGGCAAGCGGCGGCTCTATTCCGGCGGCGCATGGCACGAGGAGGCGCCGGTCTATTCGGGCGAGCGGCTCGGCCATGGCGATAGTGTCACCGGGCCGGCGCTGATCCAAAGCCGGTTCACGACGCTGGTGATGGGCGCGGGCGATGTCGCCAATGTGCTCAAGAATGGCGACATCCTGGTCGAAGTCGCACCGCGATGAGCGATCGGGGCGGCAAGGTCGTCGCGACCGGATGCCACTCCGGGATCGGCGCCACGCTGGATGTGGATGGCGGTTTCCACGGCGCGGCCTTGTCCGATAAGGTTGACCTCGCCCGGATGCTTGAACCGGAATTGGAGCCCGCATGAGCTATGTTCTTGTTCATATCGGTCTGGGCGTCACCGATATCGAGCGATCGCGGCGGTTCTACGAGGGTGCGTTCGACTTCGTCTATGATCGCGAGCTGAAGCTGCCCGCCGCGACGATCCAGCCGCTGATGGCGCTTGACCCGCCATCGGACATTCATGCCGCCTATCTCATGCTGCGCGGGTTCACGCTCGAACTGCTGACGTTCGATCCCGCGTCGAGGCCAGACGCGGCCAATCGCCTGTTCAACCAGACGGGCCTCACGCATCTTTCGATAGCCGTGGACGATATTCCCGGGACGCTGGCGAAGATCCGCGATCTCGGCGGCACCGTGCTCAACGACATTCCCCGCGCCGCCATAGTCCGCGACCCCGACGGCCAGTTGATCGAACTGGTGACGATGGAGATGCACGATCAGGTCGAGCGCGGCCGCGCCGAACGGGGCGGCGCGGGAAAGTAGCGGCCCGATATGTCGAGCCGTCACCTCGTCGATCGCGAGCTCGCACCGATCCTGGATC
>NZ_CAHJXD010000134.1 GCF_903644055.1 Sphingomonas bacterium
GTGATGCCGTAATCCTCGAGCGCGAGCACGCACAGCATCGCGGTGTAGCCGGCGGTGCCGATCGCCATCGCCTGCGCGCCGGTGAAGGCCGCCGGCAGCGGAACGAGCCATTCGGACTTGACCCGCGCCTTGTCCGCGAAGCCGCCGAAATGCGTTTCAGAAAGCCCGAAACCGTTCAGCAAGACCTTGTCGCCGGTCTTGAAACGCGGGCTTTCCGAACTTTCCACGGTCCCGGCGAGATCGATCCCGCCGATCATCGGCCATTTGCGCACCACCGGCCCCTTGCCGGTTATGGCGAGCCCATCCTTATAGTTGATCGTCGAATGCTCGACCGCGACGACGACGTCGCCCTCCATCAGATCGTCCAGACCGATCTGTGCGGTCTCGACCGTCTGGCCGTCATCGGTCTTGCTGATCCGCAGCGCGCGGAAAGTATCGCTCATGCCGTATCCTATTCGAGGGGGAGTTCGACTTCGGCGACGGCCTTCGCCATCACCTGCCCGGTCTGCGTCGTCATGGTCACCGCGACGACCGCGATGCCCTTGCCGCCCACCTTCTTCACCTCGCTGACGATACCGTCGATCAGGGTCGCGTCGCCGGTGAAGGCGGGGTTGCGATATTGCGCCTTCACGTGGCTGACAAAGCCCCATTCGCCCGCCCAGGCGGCAAGCGTGTCGATCATCCAAGCGCCCATCGACGCGCCGTAGCCGTAGCTGCGCGGCATGCCGATCTTACGCGCCCATTTCGGCTGAAGATGCCCGCGCGACGGGCCGTAATAGGCGCCGTCGGTCAGTTCAGGATTGAAGCGCTCCATCACCGGATCGCCCTCGTGGCCCTGGAAATCATCGGCATATCCGGCATCGGCGAACTGGTCGGCCGACCAGAAATCGCGCCGCGCGCCATACCAGGTGGTGAAGGGGTAAGCGCGCCATTCGGTGGCGAACGATGGCAGGCTGTGCGGCCCCAACACGTTGGTGACGAGCACGTCGCCTTCCTTCACGCTGGAGAACAGGCGCTTGTCATGCCCCAGCGCGCGCACGCTCTCGATGAAGCTTACCTTGCGCGCGTCGAGCTCGGCGAGCTGCTCGTCGGTCCATTCGGGATCTTCGGTCTCTTGAAAGGACTGCTTCTTGCTGGCGTTGGCGACGTTGTACCGGATCGTCGTGGAGCGCTGGATCGCGACACGCTCGCCGCAGGTGTTGATGTAGGTCGTGTCGCCGCGCTGGAAGCAGGTGGGCCCGGCAAAGGCGGTGTTGGTGACCTTGTAATCGAACGGCATCGGATAGCATTTGATATGCTCGCCCGGCCGGATTTGCGGGCCGAAGAACCACCATTCGTCCCCACCGAACAGCAGGGCCGAATTCTCGATCCTGCCGATGTTGGCGGGCCAGACGCCATGCGCGATCTCGGTGGAGGCGACGAAGCTCTGCGGTGCGACGATCTGCCCCCAGCGGCTTTCCGCGGCATAATCGGGATCGAAATGCAGCGGGTTGGGATAGTGCATTCCCTGAACCCAGCGGCGGATATCGTTGACCGCCACGGGCTCGCGCAACTGATGGACAGGCAGCGGCTGCCCCAGATAATTATCCAGATCCGATGCATCGAGGGGGATAAAATCTTCGCTATCGCTCACGGCGTATCACACTCCAGCCTTATAGGGATCGGCCTGCGAACGTCTGTGGACAAAGCCCGATTCCGTCTTGACGAGGGGCGTCAAAATCCGGACCGCCTACGACATTCGGAAGGCTGTCGCAGGCCATTCACCTTGTCGGCCAGAGTGCCCGGAATGTCGCGCTCTATCAAGACGGTCTCGCGCAGTGATGGCTAGCGTCCGGGGACCCCGTGACGATGTCGGAGAGCAAGTTGGCGCGCACTGTTGCGGAAGAAGGGCGCGCATGAGCGACCAGGACGATCAGGAAGCCGATCCCCTCCTCTTCGAGGTGACCGACGGCGTAGCACTCCTCACGCTGAACCGCCCGCATGAAGGCAATGCGATGGCGCCGAACATGCTGGTCGCGCTGGAGGCGGCGTGGCGGCGGGTCAACGACGATCTCGATATCCGCGTCGTGATCATGACCGGTGCCGGCGCGCGCCATTTCTGCACCGGCGCTTCGGTCGCCCAGCTCGAAGTCGGCCGGGGCAGCCTCAACAATCTGAGCCATCAGCGTGCCAATCTGTTCACGCCCCAGCAGATGCACGTCACCAAGCCGGTGATCTGCGTCGTGAATGGCCTCTGCAACGGCGGCGGGCTGCATTTCGTCGCCGAGGCCGATATCGTGATTGCGCACGAGCAGGTCCAGTTCATGGATACGCATGTCGCGGTGGGTCAGGTCTCCGCGCTGGAATCGCTGGGCATCGCGCGGCGGGCGGGGCCGGGGGCCGCGCTGCTGATGGGGCTGGCCGGGCGCGGCTATCGCATGCCGGCGACCCGCGCCTACCAGCTCGGCATGGTCGATTTGCTCGAGCCGACCGGCGAAGCGGCGCTGGCGCGGGGCTGGGAACTGGCGCGCGCGATGGCGCAGAACTCGCCGCAGGCGATGGCGCTGACCAAGCGCGCGATCTGGGCGGTGGCCAAGATGCACGATCCCGCCGCGCTGGAATTCGGGTGGGAGCTGCTGAAATCCCACTGGCGTCATCCGGATTTCGAGGAAGGCCCACGCGCGTTCGTCGAACGGCGCGCGGCGAACTGGAATCCCGATCCCAACGCCCGGCGCTGATCGCCGTCGCGATCACGCCAAACGCCGATTGCGTGCCGGGCCACTGGCGCGATAGGCAGCAACGAGTGAATGCTCAGGCAACGAAGGACGAAAGATGGCGACGGAAATCCTGCTTCCCAAGATCGGTTTCTCGATGAACGAGGGCGAGCTTGCCGAATGGCTGGTCGAGGATGGCGGTCAGGCGACCGAGGGCCAGCCGCTCTTCTCGCTCGAGAGCGACAAATCGACCAACGAGATCGATTCGCCGGCATCGGGCACGTTGCGCATCCACAAGCAGGCGGGCGAGACCTATGAGGTCGGCACCGTGCTGGGCATCATCGAGTAGGCGCGTTGCCGCTGCGCGTCGCGCTGATCGGAACCGGGTTCGGCGCGCGCGTCGTCGCCGGCTGCTACCGCGACGCGGGCATGACGGTGGACATCGTCTCGCCCCGCGATGCCGGGGCGGTACGCGCGGCCTGCGCGGGCGACGTGGACCTGGTCTCGATCCATTCGCCGCCTTTTCTGCATGCCGATCATGTCGGGCTGGCGCTCGATCATGGCCGCAACCTGTTGTGCGACAAGCCGTTCGGCACCTCCGCCGATCAGGCGCGGCGAATGCTGGATCGCGCGACGGCGGCGGGCGTGCTGCATTTCCTCAACTTCGAGTTCCGCTACGATCCGCCTCGCCTCGCGCTGAAGGCGTTACTCGACGATGGGGTGATCGGCGCGGTCCGCCACGTTCACTGGACAGCCTTCTCTTCGGGATCGCGTGTTCCGCTGAGACCCTATGGCTGGCTGTTCGACGAGGCGCGCGGCGGCGGCTGGATCGGCGCGTTCGGCAGTCACGTCTTCGATGCGCTCCGCTGGCTGGTGGGCGAGGTCGAGGACGCCCACGGCGAGACGCGCACGGATATCGCCCGACGGCCCGATGCCGCCGGGGTCCCGCACGACTGCACCGCCGAAGATGCGTTCGTCGCCCGCCTGACCTTCGCATCGGGCGCCACGGCGCTGATCGACACCGCCTTCGCCGCGCCAGCCAATCTGCCGCCACGGATGATCTTCATCGGCAGCGAGGGCATGATCGAAGCGACGGGCTCGACCAGGATCGCCATCATCGGCTCCGGCGAGGACCGTGTCATCGATTTCGAGCCTTTCGCCGGTGATCCTCACCTGCCCGCGATGCGCCCATGGGCCGCGGCCGTACGCGACTCGATCATCGCGGGTCGGCAGATCGAGCCTTGCTTCGCAGACGGCCTCGCCTGCGCGGAGATCATGGATCGCGTGCGGGCGGGCGGCGGTTGAGCCAGCTCGAACTCTGGAGCTACACCTTTCGGGATACGCCGATCGTTACCCTGGCCGGGGCGGCGGCGCGCGCCGGTTTCCGCTGGATCACCGCGACGCCCGATCAGATCGCACGCGAGGGGCTGAGCACTGTCGCGCTGCGCAGGGCGATCGAGCAGCAGGGGATCGGGCTGAGCGCGATCGACGGACTTTGCACCGTGCTCCCGGGTACGCCGCTCTACCGCAAGCCGGGAGAGCCGACCCTGGAACATTGCCTCGAACTCGCCACCGCGCTGGGGGCGCGGCTGGTCAATCTGGTGCACATCGGCGGTGGCCCGACCCCGATAGACGAGCTCGCCGCCGCCTTTGCCGAGGCCTGCGCGCTCGCGGCCGGCAGCGCGATCGAACTGGCGATCGAATTCCTGCCCGGCACCGGCATCCCGGATCTGCCGACCTGCGCCGCCGTGGTCCGGGCGAGCGGCGCGTCCAATGGCTCGATCCTGCTCGATACCTGGCATCTCGCGCGCGGCGGCGGCACGGTCGCCGATCTCGATGCCGATACCGCGATGCTGGTCGGCGGCCTTCAGCTTGCCGATCGATCGCCGGAGCAGGATCGCCAGCCTTATGTGCCGATGCGCGGCCGCAAGCTGCCGGGCGAAGGCGCGCTGCCGCTCGCGGAGATCGTCCGCCGGGTTCTCGCCGCCCGCCCGGACCTGCCGATCGGACTCGAGGTGCTCAGCGACGAGATGGACGAGCTCGGCCCCGAGGCCGGGTCGCGGCGGCTCGTCCAGGCCTGCCGCGCCTTTTGTATCTAGAGTCAGACTCGATCATGATTGCACGTATCCGGAGTGGTGGATGTAATTGGAGCATTCGCTTGGCGTGAAGC
>NZ_CAHJXD010000135.1 GCF_903644055.1 Sphingomonas bacterium
CAAGGCCCGCGTCGTTCGCCGCGTCGTCAGGACCCCGGCGCGCACCGCGACCACCGAGAAGACCACCACCACCGTCGCCACCACGCCGCAATAAGCGGCCATCGCGCGGGGCGTCTTCCGGGATACGGATGACGCCCCGCCGTGCGGCTGCTAAGCGCCGCCGCCATCATGGCATCTTCCGCAAGCTTTCCGCGCCGCACCTTCGCGATCATCTCGCACCCCGACGCGGGCAAGACGACGCTGACCGAGAAGCTCCTGCTGTTCGGCGGCGCGATTCACAGCGCGGGCGAGGTCCGCGCGCGGGGGCAGGCGCGGCGTGCTCGATCGGATTGGATGAAGATCGAGCAGCAGCGCGGCATCTCGGTCACCTCCAGCGTGATGACCTTCGATCGCGGCGGCATCACCTTCAACCTGCTCGACACGCCGGGGCACGAGGATTTTTCCGAGGATACCTATCGCACGCTGACCGCCGTCGATTCGGCGGTGATGGTGATAGATGCGGCGCGCGGCATCGAGGCGCAGACGCGCAAGCTGTTCGAGGTCTGCCGCCTCCGCAGCGTGCCGATCATCACCTTCGTCAACAAGGTCGATCGCGAGGGCCGGGCGGTTTTCGCTCTGCTCGACGAGATCGCCGACGCGCTGGCGCTGGACGTCTGCCCGATGATGTGGCCGGTCGGCATGGGCGGCGAGTTCGAAGGCCTCTACGATCTGGCGCGCGACCGGCTGTATCTTCCCGCCGACGACGCGACTGGGGCCTATGAGGGCAAGCAGGCAGACCTCTCCGGGCTCGGCGATCCGAAGCTGGAGGCGATCCTTTCGACCGACGGGCTCGCCAGGCTGCGCGAGGAGGCCGAGCTGGGGCAGGCGGGCTATGCGGCGTTTGACGAGACCGCCTATCGCGCGGGCGACCTGACGCCGGTCTATTTCGGATCGGCGCTCAAGGATTTCGGCGTCGAGCAGTTGATCGAAGCGCTCGCCACCTTCGCGCCGTCCCCACGCCCGCAGCCCGCCGAGCCACGTACGGTAAATCCTGATGAATCAAGCGTTTCGGGCTTTATCTTCAAGGTTCAGGCGAACATGAACCCGCAGCATCGGGATCGCGTCGCCTTCATGCGGCTGTGCGCGGGCCGGTTCAGGCGGGGCATGAAGCTGGCGCAGGTCGGTACCGGCAAGACGATCGCGGTGCATTCGCCGATCCTGTTCTTCGCGCGCGAACGCGAGCTCGCCGACGAGGCGTTTCCCGGCGACATCATCGGCATCCCCAACCACGGGACGCTGCGCGTCGGCGACACGCTGACCGAAGGGGAGGTGCTGCGCTTCACTGGCCTGCCCAATTTCGCGCCCGAAATCCTGCGCCGCATCCGGCTCGGCGATCCGACCAAGACCAAGCAGCTCCGCAATGCGCTCAACGACATGGCCGAGGAGGGGGTCATGCAGGTCTTCCACCCCGCGATCGGATCGCAATGGATCGTCGGCGTCGTCGGCCAGCTCCAGCTCGAGGTGCTGATCTCGCGCTTGCAGGCCGAGTATAAGGTCGATGCCTCGTTCGAGCCGAGCCCGTGGGAGACCGCGCGCTGGCTCTCCGCCGAGGAGCCCAAGCTGCTCGACGGCTTCATGGCCGACCATCGCGGCGCGATGGCCGAGGACCGCGACGGCGCGCCGGTGTTCCTGGCGAAGGACAATTGGGAGCTGAGCTACGTCCAGCAGCGCAATCCGGAGCTGCGTTTCGCGGCGACCAAGGACCGGCGGTGATGCTTATCGCCGGTGCGTGATGATCGGCAGCTAGCGATTCACTTCCAGCCGTTTCATGGGCCCTTGTTTTTCCCAAAAGCCGACATCACGATCAGCCATCTTAGTGGAGAGACGCAATGAAGCTTGGAATCTGCGGTTTAGCCGGGTTGCTTGCGGCTACGCTTTTTGCTTCTCCGACGATCTCGGCAACGCCTACAGACTTCGATTGTGACGTTCCTGCCGACCACTTTTCGTCCGTTTCACAAGCCGTGGTTAGTCCGATCAGTATCAAAGGAGTGATCGATTTGGTGCAATTGCGTTCCGGAAACAATCTTCCGGTCGCAGGGGTTCGCCTCGTCAGCACGGACGGTGCCAACAGCGCGGGATTTCGCCTAGTCGCCTCTTCAGCTGGCGCTAAGAAACTGGATGTCAGGCTCAATACTAAGCGTGGCGATGTTATGAAGGAGGATGTCGCGGGTCAGGTCGACGCCAAGGCAACCGTGCCCTTCGCTCTATCTCTATCCAGTTCGGGGCAAGTGACGCTTACGGTGAGCGGGAGTAGCTTTGTCGCTGACTTCGTCCCCATCGGCAGTGGTAAAGCAATGGCATTCTGCTCAACTGCGCAGTTCAAATTCACAAACCTGATCTTCGGCTCGGAAAGCTCTACCGCCGTGGCGGGTCAATAGGCGAAGTCCGTTAACGACCCATCGCGGTCGTATTCGACGAGAACACATGCTCCCTTACCGACGGGGCGTATCCTTCCTGCACTTCCGCGCCGCCGGTCAGCGCCGCAGCACGCCCCTGAACGGCGCGTCGGAGCCGTCGACGGCGTGCGGCGGCAGGCCGATCAGGTCGCGGAGCAGCGGCTCGATATCGACATTGTCGAACAGGGGGAGCGTCCGGCCTGCGCGGAAAGCGGGGCCGTTCGCGACGAAGATCGCGCGCATTTCGGGCGCCTGATTGTCATAGCCGTGGCTGGCGACGTCGGGCGCCTTGGGCACCTTGGTCCAGATCAGCCAGCCGACGTCGGCGAGGCACACCCAGGCCGGTACGCGCGGGTTGCCGCCGTAGCGCAGGCGCGCGGGGATTTCGCCGCGCGGCCAGCAGCGCACATGATCGTGCGGCCTGCGCAGCGCGGCGGCGAGCGCGGCTTCGCGGCCCGGCTTCGGATCGACGCCGATATAGGGGCCGTCGTCGGTCGCCACCCAATCGGCGGGGTCCGCGAGCGCATCCATCATCACGACATGGTCGCGCGGCGTCATCGCCATGCCGTGATCCGAAACGACGACGAGGTTGGCGGGCTGGCCGAGCGCCCCGAGTCCCGCGGTCAGGCGGCCGATCGCGGCATCGGTGTTGCGCAGCGCCTGGGCGAGCTCCGGGCTGTCGACGCCATGCTTGTGACCCTCGTGATCGACCTTGTCGAAATAGAGCAGGATGAAACGCGGCCGCTCGGCGGGATCGGGCCTGCGCAGCCAATCGAGCGCGGCATCCACGCGCTGCCGTTCGCTGTTCCCGTCGCTGAACAGCCACCAATCGCGGGGATGCACCCCTTGATAGCCGGCGTTGGCGCCGGGCCAGAAGACCGAGGCGGTGGGAATCCCCGCGCGCTCGGCCGCCGCCCATACCGGCTCGGCCTGGTCCCACCAGAATTCGTCGGCGGAGTCCTGCATCGTGAACAGGAAATCGGGTCTGGCGGCGTCGCGCATCTTGTTGGCGACGATGCCGTTATGGTCGGGCACCAGCCCGGTCACCAGCACATAATGATTGGGGTAGGTCTTGGTCGGGAAGGAGGGGCGCATCGGCGCGCGCACCCCGTCCGCCGCCAGCGCCGACAGCACCGGCGTCAGACCGCGATCGAGATAATCGGGGCGGGCGCCATCGATCGAGATCAGGATCGTCACCGGCGCGCGCGGCTCCGCGAGCGCGGGGGCCGCCAGCGTCAAAAGGATCAGCGCGAATCGCAGCAGGTTGGGCACCGCCGCATCGTGGCCGAGTGTGATGACGGACGAAAGGGCGTGACGCCGCCGGCCTTTTGAAACATTTTGGCGGGGCATAGGCGGGGACAGGAGCGTGGGGGCGGCATGACACGGGGGATGATCGGGCGGCGCGGGGTGCTGGGCGCGGGGCTGGCGGCGGCATCGCTGGCGGTGGTGCCGGCGTGGAGCGCGGGGCCGG
>NZ_CAHJXD010000136.1 GCF_903644055.1 Sphingomonas bacterium
CACGCCGCCTTCCTCGCGAAGCTGGAGCCCGGCGGCGAAGGCGGCGGCGCGCAACGCCGCCTGATCGCCCGCGAATTCGACGCGCATCACCGATATGCCGCCCAGCGCGAGGCTGCTGGTCGCGGCGGTGCGCACGCCCGGCAGCGCGCGCAACGCGGCTTCGATCGAAGTCTGCGTCGTCGAATCGGGCGTATCCACCTGAATGTCGAACGCCTGCGTCGGACCGCTGCTGGCGGCGGCCGCGGCGGCCTGCGAATCCGAATTCTCCTCGACGACGGGTTCCTCGCTGAGATCGGCCACGGCGGCGGGCTCGGTAACGAGCGAGGGATCGGCGATCAGGCCGCCGTAGCGGAAGGCATCGGCATAGGCCTGGTCGATCCGGCGCACGCCCTCGTCCAGCATCCTCGCCATATCGCCGCTGTCCCGCGCGACGAGATCGAAGCGCGCGACTTCCTGCGAATCGGGGCCGTGGAAGGCGATGAAATGCGCGATCACCGGGCCGCCGGGATAGCGCCGCTCGAGATGGACGGTCGGCACGACGACATCGGCGGCGCCATATTGATCGAGGATCGTCCGCCACCAGCCGCGCCCCGGCCGCCCCGCCTGCGCGACGTTGAGCAGCAGCGGATCCAGCCCCGTGCCGACCGGCCGGACATAATCGATCGGACTGCCGCCCGAGCGGAAACGTGCCCACGCCTTCTGCCAATCGGTGCGACGCTCGAAGCTCTGCGCGACCCCGCCCGACCACATCACCGGGATCACCAGGGTCGGCGCCGAGCGCGGCCCGCCGCCGTGCGCGCCGAGCAGATCGCCCGCGCGCCCGCGATCGAACAGCACGCCGAGCCGCGCGATATAGCGATGCGCGCCGATCTTCTCATCCTCTATCGACACCCCCGCGACGATCTGATCGAGCTGGCCATCCGAGAGCGCCGGCGCCTGAGCGGCGGACAGAGCATTGGCCTTGGCCCAGAGCTGAGCCCAGCCGCGGCGTTGCGCGAGCCGCCAGCCCACCATCCGCGCCTGCTGAGCGCTCTTGCCCACGACATCGACCTGGATTCCGCCGACCTCGTAATTGGCCGAGCTGTCGATCGGCGGCACGCCGCGATCGTTGCCTTCGATCTGCGCGATCCCGAGCGCGGCGATGCCGAGGGCGAGCGCCGAACCCGTGGCGACGATCAGGCGGCGGCGGCGCGTCATTCGAACGTGCTTCTGGCGAAACGGCCGTGGAAATCCAAGGGGGATATGATTAGGGCAGCCGCAATGACTCCTCCCCAGCCGCCAGCCCCCTCCACAATGCTGCGCGTGGCCCCCCTCCCCTTCCGGGGAAGGATCGGGGGCAAATGACGGACGCACCCTACAGCTACGCCAAGGCGGGCGTCTCGATCGCGGCGGGCAATGCGCTGGTCAGGGCGATCGCGCCGCTGGTGCGCGCGACGCGGCGACCGGGGGCGGACGCGGAGATCGGTGGCTTCGGCGGCTTCTTCGATCTCAAGGCGGCGGGTTATGCCGATCCGCTGCTGGTCGCGGCCAACGACGGCGTCGGCACCAAGCTCAAGCTGGCGATAGAGAGCAACCGGCACGATACGGTCGGGATCGATCTGGTCGCGATGTGTGTCAACGATCTGATCGTTCAGGGCGCGGAGCCCTTGTTCTTCCTCGATTATTTCGCCTGCGCCAAGCTCGATAACGCGATCGCCGAGCGGGTGATCGCGGGGATCGCGGAGGGCTGCCGGATCGCGGGCTGCGCGCTGATCGGCGGCGAGACCGCCGAGATGCCGGGCATGTATGCCGAGGGCGACTATGATCTCGCGGGTTTTTCGGTGGGCGCGGTGGAGCGCGCGCAGGCGCTGACCGGAACGCACGTGCAGGCAGACGACATGCTGCTCGGCCTCGCCTCGTCGGGCATCCATTCGAACGGTTTCTCGCTGGTGCGGCGGCTGGCGGCGGACAAGGGCTGGAAGCTCTACCGCCCCGCGCTGTTCGATCAGGACCGGCTGCTGATCGACTGGCTGATGGAGCCAACCAGGATCTACGTGAAGAGCCTGCTGCCGCTGGTGCGCGCCGGCAAGGTCTCGGCGCTCGCGCATATCACCGGCGGCGGGCTGCTCGAAAATGTGCCGCGCGTGCTGCCGGAGGGATTGCGCGCCGAGATCGATGCCGATGCCTGGCCGCAATCGCGGCTGATGGCGTTCCTGCAGGCGCAGGGCATGATCGAGCCCGAGGAGATGGCGCGCACCTTCAATTGCGGGATCGGGATGGTCGCGGCGGTGCGCGGCGAGGATGTCGCGGAGGTCACTGCGGCGCTGAAGGCGTCGGGTGAAACGATTTTCCCGATCGGCCGGATCGTCGCAGGCACGCGCGGCTGCACCGTGACCGGCTCCATCGAGACATGGAGCGCGCGTTCGGGATGGTCGGCGACGCATGATGCCTGATCGGTCCGAGGCCGAGTGGGGGTTGCCGGCTTGAGCCGCGCGCGCGTCGGCATCCTGATCTCGGGCCGGGGATCGAACATGGCGGCGCTGATCGAGGCGGCGCGGAAGGAGGACTGTCCCTACGAGGTGGCGCTGATCGTCTCGAACGTCCCCGACGCGGCGGGGCTCGATTATGCGGCTGTGAACGGCATCCCGCAGTTCGCGATGAGCCACAAGGGCCTGTCCCGCGCCGAGTTCGACGCGCTCGTCGATGGCGCGCTCCGCGATGCCGACGTCGAATATGTCGCGCTGGCGGGCTATATGCGGCTGCTATCGCCCGGGTTCGTCGCCGCGTGGCGGGGACGGATGGTCAACATCCATCCCTCGCTGCTGCCGTTTTACAAGGGGCTCGACACGCACCGCCGCGTGCTCGACGCGGGTGATGCGCGCCACGGCTGCACCGTGCATCTGGTCACCGAATCGCTCGACGACGGACCGATCCTCGCGCAGGCCGAAGTCCCGGTGCTGGAGGGCGATGACGCCGAGGCGCTCGCCCGCCGCGTGCTGATCGAGGAGCATAAGCTCTATCCAAGGGTGCTCGCCGATCTGGTGCGATCATGAGCCCCGATCCGGCGGGTGATCTGGAGCGGCTGCGCGCGATCGCGCTGGCGCTGCCGCAAGCAGCCGAGAAGGTCTCGCACGGGCAGCCGGTCTTCTTCATCGAAAAGGGAAAACTTTTCGCGCAATATTGGCACGACCATCACCATGACGGCGCGAGCGCGGTGATGGTGAAACTGAGCGGTATCGAGGAGCAGCGGATGCTGATCGCAATCGATCCGGAGCTTTATTACCGGCCCGCATACATCGGCGCTTCAGGCTGGATCGCGATACGCACCGACGTGGACGCGACCGATTGGGATCTGATTGCCGGAAAGGTCGAGGCGAGCTGGCAAACCGTCGCGCCGGCGCGGCTGTTGCGCACGCCATGAGCGGGAGCGGCGAGGACAAGACGGAGGCGGCGCGCCTCCGCCGACGTTGGCTGACGCTCGGCGAGCTGCTGGGCATCGCGGCCGTGCTGATCTCCGCGCTCACCTTCTGGAACAGCTATCGCGAGCGGACCAACACCGAGCGCGAGCGGCAATCTTCCGAAAGCAAAAGCGAGCGGGCCGCCACCATCCTGGTGCTGCGCGCGACCACCGATCGCGATGGCCGCGTGCTTTCGCTTACCCCTCGCGCCCAAAATCAGACGGTGCAGTCGCAGAGGTTACGCTTTCCCGCCGCGCTCGGGCTGCAAGCGATCGATACGACCGGCGATGCGCGGATCGAGCGGAGCTGGTTTTCGCACCCGCTGGTGAAGCTGCGCAGGAATGCCGGCGCGGCGGAGCGGACGGCGGGCGATGCCCAGCTACCCGTTGCGATCACCACGCAGTATCTGGTCGATGGCGAAGCCCACGTCGATCGCGCGCTCTACACGATAGGCTATTCGACCGAGCACGGCTTCCTCGCCGGCACGACCGTCAGGCTGAAGGGGCTTTCCCGCAATGCCACGATCGCAAGCGATGCCGCCGCCGCCAGACAGCTCGACACCGCCTGGCGGGCTCAGGTTCAGCCGACGATTTCTTCGGGCTTGAAGAAGTAGGCGATCTCGCTCGCGGCGTTCTCCGCGCTGTCGGAGCCGTGGACCGAATTGGCTTCGATCGATTCGGCGAAGGTCTTGCGGATCGTGCCTTCGTCGGCCTGCGCGGGATTGGTCGCGCCCATCACCTTGCGGTTGGCGGCGACGGCATTCTCGCCCTCCAGCACCTGCACCACCACCGGGCCGGAGATCATGAAGCTCACCAGATCGTTGAAGAAGGGACGCTCCTTGTGGACCGCGTAGAAGCCCTCGGCCTGATCCCGGGTCATGTGGATGCGTTTGGAGGCGACGACGCGCAGGCCGGCCTCCTCCAGCATCGTGGTGACGCCGCCGGTCAGGTTGCGGCGGGTGGCATCGGGCTTGATGATCGAGAATGTCCGTTCGGTCGCCATCGCGTCCGCGTCTCCATGTCTGAGGCTGTTCGGGAAGTGGCGCGCCTCTAGCCCCGCGCCCACCAGCGCGCAAGCCGGAGCGCCGGTTAGAGTCTGTTGGAAACACGCCATAGGCGTGTTGGCAGCGCCTGCCCGCTCCCCCACCCGACCTCCCAATCAGGATACGCTGTGGGAGGTCGGGTGGGGGTGCGGGCCGGTGCCGCCTGAAACTCGCCCTTCCGCGAGTTTCCAAACAGACTCTCAGGCCTCGAGCGTGTCGCTCACGAAGCGATCGAGCAAGCGCACGCCGTAGCCGGTGGCGCCCTTGTCCCAAAGCGATCCGGGCTTCGACGCCCAGACCATCCCGGCGATATCGAGATGCGCCCACTTCACGCCATCCTCGATATAGCGCTTGAGGAATTGCGCCGCGGAGATCGATCCGGCTTCGCGCGGGCCGATATTCTTCATGTCGGCGATCGGGCTGTCGATCAATTTGTCGTAGCTGTCGCCCATCGGCATCCGCCACAATTTCTCACCGGTCGCGCCGCCCGCCGCCGCAAGCTGTTCGGCGAGTTCATCGTCATTGGCGAAAATGCCGCCATATTCGTGGCCGAGGCTGACGATCATCGCCCCCGTGAGCGTCGCGAGGTCAACGATCGTCTTGGGCTTGAAGCGCCGCTGCACCCAGGTAAGCGCATCGCACAGCACCAGGCGCCCCTCGGCGTCTGTATTGAGCACCTCGACCGTCTGGCCCGACATTGTGGTGACGATGTCGCCCGGGCGCTGCGCCTTGCCGTCGGGCATATTCTCGACCAGCCCGCAGATGCCGACGACGTGGCACCTGGCCTTGCGCGCCGCCAGCGCGCGCATCAGCCCCGCGACCGCGCCCGCGCCGCCCATGTCCCACTTCATGTCCTCCATGCCGGGGCCGGGCTTGAGGCTGATGCCGCCGGTATCGAAGGTGAC
>NZ_CAHJXD010000137.1 GCF_903644055.1 Sphingomonas bacterium
CCACGATCCGATCGCAGCCGAGCGTGACGCCGCCTGTGACCTCCGCAGCGATCGGAGCCGGCGTTCCGGCAGCGGCGGCGACACCTCCAGCCGCTGCCCCCGCCGCGATACCCGCGCAATCCAGCTCCTATGCGCCGCCGACGACGATCGCGCTGCCGCCCTCGCGGCCGACGGCGACGGCATCCGCGCCCGCGCTCGTGCCGTCCGGCGGCTGGCGCATCCAGATCGCTGCTGTCGCGTCTCCCGAGGCTGCCGAAAGCGAGTGGAAGCGGCTTTCGGCCAAGGTGCCCGCGCTGGCGGACCTCGGCCATGCGGCGGTGCCGGCGGGCGCGCTGACCCGCTTGCAGGCGACGGGACTCGCCAGCCGCGCCGACGCCGGCGCGCTCTGCCAGCAGATGGTCGCGGTAGGACTGGGCTGCTTCGTGGTCGCGCCCGGGCCTTAGAGTCTGAACTCTCGTCACCCCGGCCTTGAGCCGGGGTGACGTTCCGGCTTGAACAGGACAGCCTCTAGAATCGCATTTGAGAAGATCCTCCCTGCCAGGGGAGGAACATGGCTCAGTCCTCGACCCAGGCGCTGCGCGGATAGCCTTGCGCGTGGAGCAGGGCGTGGAGATCGCGATGCTCGATCCGCGCGGCGGCGGCGGCGGCTGTCGCGGGCTTGGCGTGATAGGCGATGCCGAGCCCGGCGGCCCGGATCATCGGGATGTCGTTGGCGCCGTCGCCCACCGCGAGCGTCTCTTCGGGTTTCAGCCCCAAGGCGGCGGTCTCTTTCAGCAGCGTCTCGCGCTTGGCATCGGCGCCGACGATCGGGCGACGGACGGTGCCGCCGAGCCTGCCGTCGCTGATCTCCAGCACGTTGGAGAGCATCCGATCGAAGCCGATCGCTGCGCCGACGCGATCGGCGAAGACGGTGAAGCCGCCCGACACCAGCACCGCACGCGCGCCATGCGCCTTCATCGTCCGCACCAGCGTGCGCGCGCCGGGCATCAACACGACGCGCTCGGCATGGCAGCGGTCGATCATTCCGGCGTCGAGCCCGGCGAGCAGCGCCACGCGCGCGTCGAGCGCTTCCTCGAACGCCAGCTCGCCGCGCATCGCCCGATCGGTCACCGCGGCGATCTGCGGCTTGATGCCGGCATAATCGGCGAGCTCGTCGATGCACTCGACGGTAATCATCGTCGAATCCATGTCGGCGATCAGCAATTTCTTGGCGCGGCCCGCACGCGGCTGCACGACGACATCGATATCGGGGAGCAGCCCTTCCAGCACCGCGCGCGCGCCCGCGCGATCGAGCCGGCCGAACGCAATGTCAGCCGCCTCGCCTTCGTCGATCCAGGCGAAGTGCGTGGCCATGCCGCCCGCCCCGGCCAGGGCATCGCGCGCTTTCTCGACATCGGCGGCGGTAAGCGCGCCGGGAGATGCTATCAGCGTCGCGATGAACATGTCCGGATCCTCGAAGCCGCGGGTGGCGCTCATCGCAGGGCCGACCGCGAGCGGCAAGTCGGCGCTGGCGCTGGAGATGGCGGTGCGCGAGCGCGGCACGATCATCAATGCCGATGCGAGCCAGGTCTATCGCGACCTGCGCATCCTCACCGCGCGGCCGTCCCCCGAGGACGAGGCGCGCGTGCCGCACCGGCTCTACGGGCATCGCGACGCGGCCGATCCCTGTTCGGCGGCGGAGTGGGCGGCGGAGGCCCGGACAGCCATCGCCGATTGCGTGCGGGAGGGCAGGCTGCCGATCCTGGTCGGCGGGACCGGGCTCTATCTGCGCACCCTGCTCGACGGGATCGCGCCGGTGCCGCCGGTCGATCCCGTGATCCGCGCCGAGGTGCGCGCGATCCCGGCGGGGGCGGCGCACGCGATGCTGGCGCAGGTCGATCCGGCGGCGGCCGCGCGACTGCATCCCAACGACACGACGCGCGTCCACCGCGCGCTGGAGGTGGTAAGAAGCACCGGGCGCGGCATCCTCGCGTGGCGCGAAGCCCGGGAGGGCGGCATCGCCGAGCGGATCGAGGGGGAGTGGACGATGCTCGATCCGCCGGTCGCCGAGCTCTACGCCCGCTGCGACGCGCGCGTCGGCGCGATGATCGCGGCGGGGGTGCTCGGAGAGGTCGAGGCATTGCTCGCACGCGAGCTCGATCCAGGCCTGCCCGTGATGCGGGCAATCGGCGTCGCGCCGTTCGCGCGCGTCTTGAGCGGCGAGCTGGGGGCAAGCGAGGCCATGGCGGCGGTACGGCAGGCGACGCGCAACTATGCCAAGCGCCAGCGCACCTGGTTTCGCCATCAGCATCCATGAATCTATCGCAGAGCGGGCGAGTGGAAGAACTTTATGTGTAATCACGCGCTTAAGACGTAATAAAATTACGATACAGGGTTTGACAGCCTAATATATTATCCCTAACCGGCCTGCCATTCCAACGGACGGACGAATCATGGCGGGCGAACGCACGGGCGCGGACATATTGATCGAGACGCTGGTCGATCTCGGGGTCGAGGTGATCTTCGGCTATCCGGGCGGCGCGGTGCTGCCGATCTACGATGCGCTGTTCAAGCAATCGAAGATTCGCCACATCCTCGTCCGGCAGGAGGGCGGCGCCGCGCATGCCGCCGAGGGTTACGCGCGCTCGACCGGCAAGCCGGGGGTGGTGCTGGTCACATCGGGCCCCGGCGCGACCAACGCGGTCACCGGAATCGCCGATGCGCTGATGGATTCGATCCCGATGGTGGTGATCAGCGGACAGGTGCCGACCGCGCTGATCGGATCGGACGCCTTCCAGGAATGCGACACCGTCGGCATCACGCGGCACTGCACCAAGCATAATTATCTGGTGAAGGATCCGGCGCGGCTGGAAGGCGTGATCCGCGAGGCGTTCGACATCGCCACCAAGGGGCGGCCCGGCCCGGTGCTGATCGATCTGCCCAAGGACGTGCAGGTCGCCACCGCCGAAAGCGCGTTTGCGGCGCCTTCCTACCGGCCGCAGACCGATCCCGATGCCGACGGCATCGCGGCGGTGGTCGAGATGCTCGCCGCCGCCGAGCGCCCCGTGCTCTACACGGGCGGCGGCATCATCAATTCGGGTCCGGACGCGACCGCAGCGCTGCGCGACCTCGTCGCGCTGACGGGCGCGCCCGTCACCTCGACGCTGATGGGGCTCGGCGCGCTGCCCGCGACCTCGCCGCAATGGCTCGGCATGCTCGGCATGCACGGCACCTACGAGGCCAACCATGCGATGAACCGCGCCGACCTGATCGTCGCGATCGGCGCGCGCTTCGACGATCGCGTCACCGGGCGGCTCGACGCCTTCGCGCCGCATGCCCGCAAGGTGCACATCGATATCGATCGATCGTCAATCAACAAGATCGTGCGCGCCGAGATCGGCATCGTCGCCGATGCCGGGCGCGCGATGCGGGCGATCGCCGCGCTTTGGCGCCGGCGCGGGTACACGACGCCCGACCTTTCCGGCTGGTATGCGCAGATCGAGGGCTGGCGCGCCAAGCGCTGCCTCGATTTCCCCGCGTCGAGCACCGAGATCATGCCCCAGCACGCGGTCCGCCGGCTGTGGGAGGCGACGCGCCACCGCGATCCGATCATCACCACCGAGGTCGGCCAGCACCAGATGTGGGCGGCGCAGCATTTCGGCTTCGAAGCGCCCAATAAATGGCTGACGAGCGGCGGTCTCGGCACGATGGGCTACGGCCTGCCCGCGGCGATCGGCGCGCAGGTCGGCAACCCCGACGCGCTGGTGATCGATATCGCCGGCGAAGCCTCGATCCAGATGAACATCCAGGAGATGGCCACCGCGACGCAATATCGCCTGCCGGTCAAGGTGTTCATCCTCAACAACGAATATATGGGGATGGTCCGCCAATGGCAGGAGCTGACCTACGAGAGCCGCTATTCGCACAGCTATTCGGATGCCTTGCCCGATTTCGTGCGGCTCGCCGAAGCCTATGGCTGGAAGGGCATGCGGATCGAGGATCCCGCCGCGCTCGACGGCGGTATCGCGGAGATGCTCGCGCATGACGGGCCGGTGATGGTCGATTGCCGCGTCGCCAAGCTCGCCAACTGCCTGCCGATGATCCCGAGCGGCGCCGCGCACACCGACATGATCCTCCAGGCCAACGAAGTGACCGGCACGATGGACGACGAGGCCAAGGCGTTGGTGTGATGGAGAACAAGGTCCTCCCCGGCACGGGGAGGGGGACCATGCGCAGCATGGTGGAGGGGGCCCTCCGCCTGGCGCAACGCTCGTGGCGAGCCCCCTCCACCACGCCGCTCCGCGTCGCGGTCCCCCTCCCCGTGCCGGGGAGGAGCTAGACCATGCACATCCGATCCGAAGCTTCCGAGCGCCACACGCTCTCCGTCACCGTCGCCAACGAGCCGGGCATCCTCGCGCGGATCGCGGGGATGTTCGCGGGGCGCGGCTATAATATCGAGAGCCTGACCGTCGCCGACGTGACCGAGGACGAGGCGGTGAGCCGGATTACCGTCGTCACCAAGGGCGCGCCGGCGACGATCGAACAGATCATCGCCCAGCTCGATCGACTGCCGCCCGTCCACCGCGTGCTCGATCTCACCGCCGAGGGGCCGCACGTCGAGCGCGAGCTGGCGCTGGTGAAGGTGGCGGGGTCCGGCGATCATCGGATCGAGGCCTTGCGCCTCGCGGAAGTCTATCGCGCGAGGGTGGTGGACGCGACGATCTCGAGCTTCGTGTTCGAGGTGACCGGCGGCCGCGAGAAGATCGACAAGTTCCTCGAGCTGATGCGCGAGGTCGGCCTGATCGAGGTCGCGCGCACCGGCATCGCCGCCATCGCGCGGGGGCATGAGGTGATCTAGCTTTGTTGTGCTCCTGCGCAGGCAGGAGCCCAGGATCGAGCGGCCCGAAACTGGGCTCCTGCCTGCGCAGGAGCACGCGAGCGCCGATAAAGGGACCAGAAGAATGCGCGTCTATTATGATTCCGATGCCGATATCGGCCTGATCAAGGGCAAGAAGGTCGCGATCGTCGGCTATGGCAGCCAGGGCCATGCCCATGCTCAGAATTTGCACGATTCGGGCGTCGCCGAAGTCGCGATCGCGCTCAAGGCGGGTTCGGCGACCGCCGCGAAGGCAGGGGAGGCGGGCTTCAAGGTGCTGACCAACGCCGATGCGGCGAAGTGGGCGGACATCATCATGGTGCTCGCGCCCGACGAGCATCAGGCGGCGAT
Organism: Sphingomonas bacterium; assembly: GCF_903644055.1. Lineage (GTDB taxonomy): Bacteria > Pseudomonadota > Alphaproteobacteria > Sphingomonadales > Sphingomonadaceae > Sphingomonas_I. Next base: position 5,207 of record NZ_CAHJXD010000137.1, read on the forward strand.
CTGGGCCGACGATCTCAAGGACAATATGAAGCCCGGCGCGGCGCTGGCCTTCGCGCATGGCCTCAACGTCCATTTCGGGCTGATCGAGCCGCGCGCCGATATCGACGTGTTCATGATCGCGCCCAAGGGCCCGGGCCACACCGTCCGCTCCGAATATCAGCGCGGCGGTGGCGTGCCCTGCCTGATCGCGATCCACCAGGACGCCAGCGGCAACGCGCATGATGTAGCACTTTCCTACGCCTCGGCGATCGGCGGCGGCCGTTCGGGGGTGATCGAGACGAGCTTCCGCGAGGAATGCGAGACCGATCTGTTCGGCGAGCAGGCGGTGCTGTGCGGCGGCCTCACCCACCTCATCATGGCGGGCTTCGAGACGCTGACCGAGGCGGGCTATGCGCCGGAGATGGCCTATTTCGAATGCCTCCACGAGGTGAAGCTGATCGTCGATCTGATGTATGAAGGCGGCATCGCCAACATGCG
>NZ_CAHJXD010000138.1 GCF_903644055.1 Sphingomonas bacterium
CGAGGTGAAGCCGGGGCCGCCCAAGCCGCAGGCGAGCTGCGCGCTGCCCGCCGCCGACAAGCAGGAGGTCTTCACCAACACCGCGATGGTGAAGAAGGCGCGCGAAGGCGTGATGGAATTCCTGCTGATCAACCATCCGCTCGATTGCCCGATCTGCGACCAGGGCGGCGAGTGCGACCTGCAGGACCAGAGCCTTGCCTACGGGCGCGGGCACACGCGCTATCATGAGAACAAGCGCGCGGTGACCGAGAAATATATGGGGCCGATCGTCAAGACGGTGATGACCCGCTGCATCCAGTGCACGCGCTGCGTGCGCTTCGCCGAGGAGGTCGCCGGCGTCGAAGAAATCGGCGCGCTGTATCGCGGCGAGAATATGCAGATCACCTCCTATCTGGAGAAAGCGATCACCTCCGAGCTTTCGGGCAATGTCGTCGATCTCTGCCCGGTGGGGGCGCTGACCTCGAAGCCCTATGCGTTCGAAGCGCGGCCGTGGGAGCTCAAGAAGACCTTCGCGATCGACGTGATGGACGCGGTCGGCACCAACATCCGGCTCGACAGCCGGGGGCGGCAGGTGCTGCGCGCGCTGCCCCGCGTCAACGAGGAGGTCAACGAGGAATGGGCGTCGGACAAGACGCGGCATGCGGTGGACGGCCTCGTGCGGCGGCGGCTCGACAAGCCCTATCTGCGCCGCGACGGCAAGCTGACGCCGGCGAGCTGGGCCGAGGCGTTCGCGGCGATCAAGGCGGTGGACGCGGGATCGAGCGTCGCGGCGATCGCGGGGCCGCTGGTCGATTGCGAGACGCTGTATGCGGCCAAGGCGCTGCTGGCGCGGATGGGATCGAACCTGCTCGAAGGGCGGGACAATGGGCTGACCTACGATGCGTCGAGCCTCGCGGCGGTCAATTTCAACTCGACGATCGCCGGGATCGAGACGGCGGACGCGATCCTGCTGGTGGGGACCAACGTCCGCTGGGAAGCGCCGCTGGTCAACACGCGCATTCGCAAGGCGGTGAAGCGCGGCGCCAAAGTGTTCCTGATCGGCGAGGCGATCGATCTTACCTATCCGGTGACGTGCCTGGGCAACGATCTCGGACTGCTGGGCGATCTGCCCGAGGCGGTGATCGCGGCGTTCGGCAAGGCGGAGCGGCCGGCGGTGATCGTCGGCGGCGGCGCGATGGCGGCGGGGCAGGGGGCAAGCCTGGCGCTGATCGAGACGCTCGGCCTGATCAAGGAAGGCTGGAACGGCTATAACGTGCTGCATATTTCGGCGGCGCGGATGGGCGGGCTGATGCTCGGTTACGCGCAGCCGGGCGGGATCGCCGATGTCGCCGCCGCCAAGCCAAAGCTCGCGCTGCTGCTGGGCAGCGAGGATCTTGACATTAACCCATTTGGTGATATGTGTAAGGTCTACATCGGTCATCATGGTGATTCGGGGGCGGCGATGGCGGACGTGATCCTGCCGGCGGCAAGCTATGCGGAAAAGAGCGGCACCTACGTCAACCTCGAGGGACGGGTGCAGCGCGGCGACCGGGCGGTGTTCCCGCCGGGCGACGCGCGTGAGGATTGGGCGATCCTGCGCGCGCTTTCTGAAGTGCTGGGGCACAGGCTGCCGTTCGACACGCTCGACGAGCTTCGCGTCGCGATGGTCGCCGACGTGCTCGCGCTGGGCGATATCGGCGAGATCGCGCGGTTCGCGTGGAGCCCGCCGAGCCTCGACACGGCCGCGAGCGGCGCGATCCGCTATCCGATCAAGGATTTCTACCTGACCAACGCGATCGCGCGCGCCAGCGACACGATGCGGCGCTGCTCGGCGGAGCTGCTGCATGGCGAAAGCTATGCGGAGGCGGCGGAGTAATGGGTCTGATTCACGCCGATGTCGAACTGGCGAATGCCCGGAACGACGCGCTCTATCCGATGACCGTCCACGCGCTGGTCGACGGCGGCGCGCTTCATCTTTGCATTCCGCAACATGTCGCAACCCAGCTTGAGCTGCCGGTGCTCGATCGACGCGAGGTCACGATAGCGGACGGCAAGGCACAAACGGTCGATTATGTCGGTCCAGTCCGCATCCGTTTTGCCAACCGTCAATGTCTCGTCGGAGCGCTGGTGCTCGGCGACCAGCCATTGCTCGGCGCGATACCGATGGAAGACATGGATCTCGTGATCAGTCCTTCCCGCCAGACGGTGACGGTCAATCCCGCGAGCCCCAATATCGCCGCTTCGATGGTGATGGGCTTTCGGACCGCGCACCTATGACCAATTGGTTCACCGGCTTCCTGCCCTACGGCGGGGCGTGGTTCGTCGCGACGTTGATCGATATCCTCGTGATCGCGCTGCCGCTGATGCTGGCGGTGGCGATGATCATCTATGCCGATCGCAAGATCTGGGCGGCGATGGCGCTGCGGCGGGGCCCCAACGTGGTCGGGCCGTTCGGGCTGTTGCAGAGCTTCGCCGACGGGCTCAAGGTGTTCTTGCAAGAGACGATCATCCCCTCGGCGGCCAATCGCGGGCTGTTCCTGATCGCGCCGATCATAACCTTCACGGTGGCGCTCGCCGCCTGGGCGGTGATCCCGTTCGGGCCGCACGCGGTGCTCGCCAACATCAACGTTGGGCTGCTCTACCTGCTCGCGATCAGCTCGACGGGGGTTTACGGAGTGATCCTCTCTGGCTGGGCGTCCAACTCCAAATATCCCTTCTATTCGGCGATCCGCGCCGCCGCGCAGATGGTGAGCTATGAGGTTTCGATCGGCTTCGTGCTGATCACCGTCGTGCTGTGGGCGGGGACGTTCAACCTCAACGGTATCGTCGACATGCAGCGCGCGCATGTGCTGCACTTCATCAACGCGTTCGGGTTCAATCCCCTGCTGTTTCCGATGGCGGTGGTGTTCCTGATCTCGTCGATGGCGGAGACGCAGCGCGCGCCGTTCGACCTGACCGAGGCGGAGAGCGAGATCGTCGCGGGCTATCAGACCGAATATTCGTCGATGAGCTTCGCGCTCTTCTGGCTCGGCGAATATGGCAACGTGCTGCTGATGTGCGCGCT
>NZ_CAHJXD010000139.1 GCF_903644055.1 Sphingomonas bacterium
GCCACAAAGGCCACAAAGGCCACAAAGGCCACAAAGGCCACAAAGGCCACAAAGGCCACAAAGGCCACAAAGGCCACTTTGCGGGTGGCTTTCTGAACGAAGTTGGAGCTTGAGCCCCGATCCGGCCTCATCCCTCCTCCGAATTGACGCGCGTCCCCCCTGATCCTATCTCGCGGCGGCATATCAAGGCCGCTTCGCGCGTGGGTTCCCGCGTCGGCTTCATTCCAAAGGGTAAGTGAATGTTCGCCGGCATCGCCAAGGCCATCTTCGGATCGTCCAACGATCGTTACGTCAAGTCGATGCAGCCGCTGATCGGCAGGATCGCGGGCTTCGAGCCGACGCTCGCGGCGATGTCCGACGAGGAGCTCGCCGCGCAGACCGCGCGCTTCCGCGAGCGCCTCGCTGCCGGCGACACGCTGGACTCGCTGCTGCCCGAGGCGTTCGCCACCGTCCGCGAGGCCGCCAAGCGCGTGCTCGGCCAGCGCCATTACGATGTCCAGATGGTCGGCGGCATCGTCCTCCATCGCGGCGAGATCGCCGAGATGCGCACCGGCGAGGGCAAGACGCTGGTCGCCACACTCGCCACCTATCTCAACGCGCTGCCCGGCAACGGCGTCCACGTCGTCACCGTCAACGATTATCTCGCCAGCCGCGATGCCGAATGGATGGGCCGCGTCTATCGCTTCCTCGGCCTCGCCGTCGGGGTGATCGTCCCCAACCTCTCCGATCAGGAGCGGCGCGACGCTTATGCGTCGGACATCACCTACGGCACGAACAACGAGTTCGGCTTCGATTACCTCCGCGACAATATGAAATATGATCGCGCGATGATGGTCCAGCGCCCCTTCGCTTATGCGGTGGTGGACGAGGTCGACAGCGTGCTGATCGACGAGGCGCGGACGCCGCTGATCATCTCGGGCCCGACCGAGGACAAGAGCGAGCTCTATCTCCGCGTCGATACGATCGTGAAGCAGATCGATCCCGCCGATTACGAGCATGACGAGAAGCAGCGCTCGGTGATCCTCACCGAGGACGGCACCGAGCGGATCGAGCGCGCGCTGGAAGCCGCCGGAATGCTCGAGGGCGACAATCTCTACGATTTCGAAAATACGCAGGTGGTCCACCACCTCAACCAGGCGCTGCGCGCCAACGTCGTCTTCAAGCGCGACACCGATTATATCGTCAAGGACGGCAAGGTCATCATCATCGATGAGTTCACCGGCCGGATGATGGACGGCCGCCGCTGGTCCGATGGCCTCCACCAGGCGGTCGAGGCCAAGGAAGGCGTGAATATCGAGCCCGAGAACCAGACGCTCGCCTCGATCACCTTCCAGAACTTCTTCCGCATGTATCCCAAGCTCGGCGGGATGACGGGCACGGCGGCGACCGAGGCCAACGAATTCTACCAGATCTACAAGATGAACGTGGTGACGATCCCCACCAACGTCCCCGTCAGGCGGATCGACGAGGATGACGAATTCTACAAGAATCTCGGCGACAAGTTCGCCGCGATCACCAAGGGCATCCGCAGCAAGCAGGAGACCGGCCAGCCCGTCCTCGTCGGCACCGTCTCGATCGAGAAGAGCGAGCTGCTGAGCGAATTCCTCACCAAGGAAGGCGTCACGCACAACGTCCTCAACGCGCGCTACCATGAGCAGGAGGCGCTGATCGTCGCGCAGGCGGGGCGGCTGCGCGCGGTGACGATCGCGACCAACATGGCCGGGCGCGGCACTGATATCCAGCTCGGCGGCAACCTCGAATATCGCATGCTCGCCGAGCATCCCGGCCTCGAATCCGGCACGATGGAATATGAAGCCGCCGCCGAACGCATCCGTGGCGAGATCGCGCTGGAGAAGGAGGCGGTGCTCGCCGCCGGCGGGCTGTTCGTGCTCGGTACCGAGCGCCACGAGAGCCGCCGCATCGACAATCAGCTCCGCGGCCGCTCGGGGCGCCAGGGCGATCCCGGTCTCAGCCGCTTCTACCTGAGCCTCGACGATGATCTGCTGCGCATCTTCGGCCCGCAGACGATGTTCGCCAGGATGATGAACAAGAATCTGGAGGATGGCGAGGCGATCGTCAGCCCCTGGATTTCGAAGGCGATCGAGACCGCGCAGAAGAAGGTCGAGGCGCGCAACTACGACATACGCAAGCAGGTCGTCGAATATGACGACGTGATGAACGACCAGCGCAAGGTGGTCTACGAGCAGCGCTCGGACATCATGGATTCGGAGACGGTCGACGATGTCGTCGCCGACATGCGCGCCGAGACGATCAACGCGGTCGTCGGGCTCGCCTGCCCGCCGGGCTCCTACCCCGAACAGTGGGATATGGAGACGCTCAAGACGGCGCTCGCCGATATCGTCTCGATCGATGCGCCGATCGAGGCCTGGATGCAGGAGGAGCGCGTCGATCCCGAGCTCATCACCACCCGCGTCACCGAGCTCAGCGAAGCGGCGATGGCCGCCAAGGTCGCCGAGATCGGCCCCGAGATGTGGCGCGATATCGAGAAGAGCATCCTGCTCCAGACGCTCGACCATCACTGGAAGGAGCATCTCTCGACGCTCGATGCGCTGCGCCAGGTGATCCACCTGCGCTCCTACGCGCAGAAGACCCCGATCAACGAATATAAGCAGGAAGGCTTCGCCTTGTTCGAGCGGATGCTCTCGGACATCCGCGAGGACGTCACGCGCTCGCTGAGCCAGATCCGCTTCCAGACGGCGCCGTCGGACCTGCCGACCCAGCTCCCCCCGATGCCCGATTTCATCACGACGCACATCGATCCGCTCACCGGCCTCGACGACAGCGCCGATCGCGATGGGGGCACGGCGGGCTTCGTCACCACCCGCCTGCCGCCGCTGTCGATCGCCCAGCCCGATTTCCCCGTCGACCTCGGCGACCCTTCGACCTGGGAAGCCAAGGTCAGCCGCAACGCGCCCTGTCCCTGCGGATCGGGCCGCAAATATAAGCATTGCCACGGGCAGGCGGGGTAGGGCGCCGCCCCGTCCTTTCCCCGCCCGTCATGCCAGCCATGCTGGGATGACGGGAAGAAAGTGAGTTAGGAAACCGGCGGAATCAGGCCCGGTCGAGCGGCTTCAGCGCGAACCAGATATAGGCGATCGTGCCGCCCAGCACGAGGATCGCCAGCACATGATGATAGGGCACGTCGTCATGGTTGCCGAGGTAATTGGCGACCGCGCAGCCGACCGATGCCGCGAGATATTGCCAGATCGAATCCTTGGGCTCGCCCTCGGTCGAGGAGCGCTGGAGGAAGAGCACGATGAGCCCCGCGAACACCGCGACCGTCACCCAATCGTAGATCGTTTCCAAGCAGGCTCTCCTTCGATCCGATCCAGCGAAGCTGATCGGGACGGAGCATCCATATCATCGGATTACACGCTCGCCTCGCGATGCCATGCGGCCCCGCGCCATGCAAGCGCCCCTCAGGTCACGCTTCCCCGCGGCTCCGGCCTCCCGTCGCGCCACGCGCCTTCGCGCATCGCCTCGGCCAATATCCCGGTCGCCCGCCAGATATCGGCATGGCGCAACGTCAGCGGCGTCAGCCCGAACCGCGCGATATCCGGCGCGCGATAATCGCCGATCACGCCCCGCGCGATCATCGCCGCGACGATCCCCTGCGCGCCCTCGTGACGCAGGGCGATGTGGCTTCCCCGCGCGCCGGCCTCGCGCGGCGAGGCGATCTCGAGCTCCGGGCACAGCACCTCGACGCGCGCCGCGAACAGATCGAACAGCCCGATCGCCTTGTCCCACAGCGCGGCCATGGCGATCCCTTCGAACAGCCGCAGGCTTTCCTCCAGCGCGAGCAGGCTCAGCATCGGCTGCGTCCCGCCGAGAAAGCGCCCGATGTCCGGCGCGGGCCGGTAGCGGCTGTCGAAGGCGAAAGCGTCCGCATGCCCCCACCAGCCGGGGATCGGCGATCGCAACATCGGCTGCAACGCTTCGGCAACGTACAGCCACGCCGGCGCGCCGGGCCCGCCGTTCAGATATTTGTAGCTGCATCCCACCGCCAGCTCGGCGCCGTCACGCGCCAGATCGAGCGGCACCGCGCCGATGCTGTGGCTGAGATCCCAGACGATCCGCGTGCCATGACGCGCCGCCTCCGCCTGCAACGCCGCCATGTCGGCACGCGCGGCGGTGCGATAATTGACGTGCGTGACGATAGCGACGGCGACGTCGTCGCCCAGCGCCCCCTGCATGTCCGCGCCCACGACCATGCGGAAGGGGCGGCCGAGGAGGCGCGCGGCCTCCTCGGCGATATAGGTGTCGGTCGGGAAATTGTCGGCTTCGGCCAGGATCGCGCCGCCGCGCAATCGGGCGGCGGCGACGACGAGCTTGAACGCGTTGGTCGACGTCGTGTCCGTGGCGACGACCGTACCGTCGCCGACGCCGAGCAGCCGCGCGATGCGATCCCCGATCCGCCGGGGCGCATTCCACCAGTCGGCCTCGTTCCAGCTACGGATCAGCCGCTCGCCCCATTCTTCCCGCATGACCGCCTCGATCCGCGCCGGCACCGCGCGGGGCAGGGGGCCGAGCGAATTGCCGTCGAGATAGATCACCCCTTCCGGCAAGGCGAAGCGATCGCGCAACGCGCGGAAAGGATCGGCGGCGTCGAGCGCCTGCGCTTCGGCGAGGCTGGTGGGCGGCATAAACTGTCTGTTGCCGGTCCGGCGGCGCTCGGGCAAGCTCTCGTCCGCAGCGGGGGAACGATAGTGGCGAGCAAGACGCAGGCGGGGGCCACGATAGGCGAAGTCGAACGCGATCATGGCCTGGTGCGCGGCATGGGCGTGATCGCCTTCGCCGCAACGATCGCCAACGAAGTCGTGGGTGCTGGCATCTACCGGCTGCCCGCGGCGATGGCGGCGGCGGCGGGCGTCGCCTCCCCGCTGGCCTATCTCGGCTGCCTCGTCGCGATGGGCGCGGTGGTGCTGTGCTTCGCCGAGGGCGGCAGCCGCGTGCCGACCAGCGGCGGACCTTATGGCACGATCGGCGCGGCGCTGGGGCCGACGGCGGGGTTCGTGGCGGGCATCCTGCTCTATCTCTCCTGCGTGCTGGCGCTCGGCGGCGTCGCGGCCGCCTTCGCCGATACCGCGGCGGCGGCGCTCCCGATGCTAAGCGGAGGCGTGCCGCGCGCGACGCTGATCGTCGTCGTGCTGGCGGCGATCGCCTGGCTCAACGTCGCGGGCGTCGAGACCGCCGCGCGGATCATCGGCTGGGCGACCTTCGTCAAGGTCCTGCCGCTCGTGCTGTTCGTCGTGATCGGCGGGATCGCCTTGTTGCAGGGGCAGGGTGCCGCGACACCGATCGCGCACCGGCCCGGCGAAGGAATCGGCGAAGCGGTGATCCTCGCCCTGTTCGCGCTTTCCGGCATGGAATCGCCGCTCGCCGCCTCGGGCGAGGTCGAGCGTCCGACCCGCAACATCCCGCGCGCGTTGCTGCTCGCGATGGGATCGATCGGATTGCTCTACATTCTGATCCAGCTCGTCGCGCAGGGCCTGCTCGGCGCGGGGCTGGTCGGATCGAAGGCGCCGCTTGCTGATGCTCTGGGCCTGGTCGATCCGCGATTGCGGCCGCTGATGCTGGTCGCGGCCTCCTTCTCGATGCTGTGCTGGCTGGCGAGCGATCTGCTCGGCGCGCCGCGCCTGCTGTTCGCCTTCGCGCGCGACGGCCTGCTGCCAAAGGCGCTGGGACGCGTCCATCCGCGCTGGAAGACGCCGCATGTCGGGATCTGGATCCATGCCCTGCTCGCGATGGCATTGGCGGTCACCGGCACCTTCACGCGCCTGGCCGTCTTCGCCTCGCTCGCGGCGGCCGCCCTTTATTTCCTGGGCTGCGCCGCCGCCTGGGTACTGCGCAGGCGCGACGTCGCAATCCTGGGCGAACCTCTGGCGCTGCCCGCGCTGCCGCTGATCGCGATCGTCGGCATGGCGAGCATGCTGGTCATCATCGGCCTCGGCCAATGGAGCGAGATCGCCGGCCTCGCCGCCGTCTCGATCGCGAGCGCCCTGGTTTTCCTAGTCCTGCGGCGCGTCAGGCGCACCTGACGACGATCGTCCGGTTCAGAGGCACGCCTCCAGATAGGGCTGGTCGAAGCCGAACTGCTTGGCCTTGTCCAACGTGTAGGGCCGCAGTCCCATCGCCTTATAGTCGCCGATGATCTTCCCCTCGCTATTCTCGTCGAGATATTCGAACTTGAACAGCTCCTGCGTGACGATCACCGGTCCCTCCATGCCGATCACCTCGGTGATGTTGGTCACGCGGCGCGATCCGTCGCGCAGCCGCTTGACCTGGATGATCATGTCGACCGAATCGGCGATCTGGCGGCTGATCGCCTCCTTGGGCACCTTGATGTCGCTCATCATCACCATATTCTCCATGCGGGCGAGCGCCTCGCGCGGGCTGTTGGAGTGGAGCGTGCACATCGATCCGTCATGGCCGGTGTTCATCGCCGCGAGCATGTCGAAACATTCCGCGCCGCGAATTTCGCCGAGGATGATGCGGTCGGGGCGCATGCGCAGCGCATTTTTGACGAGGTCGCGGATATTGACCTCGCCCTGACCCTCCAGATTGGGCGGGCGCGTTTCCAGCGGCAGCCAATGCGGCTGCTGGAGGCGAAGCTCGGCGGCATCCTCGATCGTCAGCACGCGCTCGCCGGGGTCGATCATCTTGGAAATGGCGTTGAGCATCGTCGTCTTGCCCGATCCCGTGCCGCCCGAGATGATGATGTTGAAGCGGCTCGCGCCCGCGATCTTGAGGCAGGTCGCCATCGCGTCCGACATCGATCCGCCCTTGGCCATCATGTCGAGCGTGATCGGCTTGGCGGAGAATTTGCGGATCGAGATCGCGGTGCCACGCAGCGACAGCGGCGGCACGATGACGTTGACGCGGCTGCCGTCGGCGAGCCGCGCGTCGGCGAGCGGGGTGGTCTGGTCGACGCGGCGCCCGACCTTGGAGACGATGCGCTGGGCGATCTGGAAGAGGTGGTTCTCGTCGCGGAACTGGATATGCGCCAGCTCCAGCTTGCCCTTGCGCTCGACGTAGGTCTGGTCGGGTCCGTTGATCATGATATCGCTGATCAGCGGATCGGCGAGCAATTCCTCGAGCGGCCCGAGCCCCAGCAACTCATCGACCAGCACCTTTTCCAACGCGAATTGTTCGCGCCGGTTGAGGCTGATCTTGAGCTCGTGGAGCACCTCGCCGATGATCGGCCGGAATTCCTCGGCCAGCTCCGTCTTGGAAAGCGTCGCCGCCGCTTCGGCATCGACGCGCTCAAGCAGGCGAGGGAGCACCTGTTCCTTGATCTTGTGGACCGAGGCATCGAACCCGTCGTGTCGCGAACTGCCCGCTTCGCCCGACGCGGCGATCCGGTTGGCGAGCCGCTCCATCGCGCCCAGCGCGTTGCCCGGAGCGATCGCCTCAAGCGGTGGGAATTGCGCGCCGCCGCCCATCGAGGCGTCGGTCGAAAGCATGGGCCCCACAGCACCTGGGGTTCCCGCAGCGCCCGATCCGCTGCGCCTGCCGAAAGCGCTCATCCATCACCTCACGCACGGGCGATGCGCCCCACCATGGCAAGTAACGGATAAATTTGATCGTCCTTTAGGCGTGGCCGTGCGATCAGGCTTCCTCCCGCACCGCCTCCGCCAGTACGGTGAGCCCGCGCTCGTTGACCTCGGCGAAACCGCCCTCGACCTGGATGCGCGCCGAGATGCTGTTCGGTGCCGAATAGACGGTGAGCTCGCCGGGGCGGATCACCGACATCACCGGCGCATGCCCCTCCAGCACGCCGAAATCGCCCTCTGTGCCGGGGACGACGACCATGTGCACCGCCTCGGAGCGGACGAGCTTTTCGGGCGTGACGAGTTCGAAATGCAGGGCCATTACCGTTCCTCGAGCGCGCGATCGAAGGCGCCAATCGCTGTCTCGAACTTGTCGCGACAGCCGGAATTACAAAAACCGACCACCACGCCTCGATATTGGGTCAACGCGGCTTCCACGATCGGATCACCCGACCAAGGGCAGCTTCGGTTGATCGCATCCTCAAGACGCAATGGCTCAGCCACTTACGCTGCCTCGGCCATCTTCTTGGCCTTCTCGATCGCCTCGTCGATGCCGCCGACCATGTAGAAGGCGCTCTCGGGCAGATGGTCATACTCGCCGTCGACCACCGCCTTGAACGAGCGGACCGTATCCTCGACCTGCACGAACTTGCCCGCGATGCCGGTGAAGACCTCGGCGACGTGGAACGGCTGGCTGAGGAAGCGCTGGATCTTGCGCGCGCGCTGGACGGTCAGCTTATCCTCTTCGGAAAGCTCGTCCATGCCGAGGATCGCGATGATGTCCTGCAACGACTTATACTTCTGAAGCACTTCCTGCACCGCGCGTGCGGTTTCGTAATGCTCCTGGCCGACGACCGCCGGGGTCAGCACGCGGCTGGTGCTGTCGAGAGGGTCGACCGCCGGATAGATGCCGAGCTCCGAGATGGCGCGGTTGAGCGTCGTCGTTGCGTCGAGGTGGGCGAACGAGGTGGCGGGCGCCGGATCGGTGAGATCGTCGGCGGGCACGTAGATCGCCTGCACCGAGGTGATCGAGCCCTTGTTGGTCGAGGTGATCCGCTCCTGCAACGCGCCCATGTCGGTCGAAAGCGTCGGCTGGTAGCCCACGGCGCTGGGGATGCGGCCGAGCAGCGCGGACACTTCCGACCCGGCCTGCGTGAAGCGGAAGATGTTGTCGACGAAGAACAGCACGTCCTGGCCCTCGACGTCGCGGAAATATTCGGCGTTGGCCAAGCCGGAAAGCGCCACGCGCGCGCGTGCCCCGGGGGGCTCGTTCATCTGGCCGAACACCAAGGCGACCTTCGATCCCTCAGGCGTCGGATTGCCGTCGGCATCCTTGGCGATGACGCCCGCGTCGAGGAACTCATGATAGAGATCGTTGCCCTCGCGCGTCCGCTCGCCGACGCCGGCGAACACCGAAACGCCGCCGTGGCCCTTGGCGATATTGTTGATCAGCTCCTGGATCAGCACGGTCTTGCCGACGCCGGCGCCGCCGAACAGGCCGATCTTGCCCCCCTTGGCGTAGGGCGCGAGCAGATCGATCACCTTGATGCCGGTGACGAGGATCGAGGCCTCGGTCGATTGATCGACGAAGTCGGGCGCCTTGTTGTGGATCGGGCCGGTGAGGTCCGAGCCGACCGGCCCGCGCTCGTCGATCGGCTCGCCGATCACGTTGAGGATGCGGCCAAGCGTCGCGGGGCCGACGGGCACGCGGATCTGCGAGCCGGTATCCTTGACCTCCTGGCCGCGCGTCAGCCCCTCGGTCGAATCCATCGCGATCGTCCGCACCGTGCTCTCGCCGAGATGCTGCGCGACTTCGAGGACGAGGCGGTTGTCGCCGTTGCGCGTCTCGAGCGCCGAAAGGATCGCCGGCAGCTCGCCATCGAACGCGACGTCGACCACGGCGCCGATCACCTGGCTGATGCGCCCGGTATTGTTGGTGCCCGTTGCCGGGCGGGTCATTTCAGCGGCGGTTGCCATCGTGTCTCTTCCTGCCTTCAATCGTCA
>NZ_CAHJXD010000140.1 GCF_903644055.1 Sphingomonas bacterium
CTGGGAGAGGCGCTGCTCTGCGCGAGCGCGGGAGCCACCAGCCCCAGCCCGCTCGTGATCAACAGCGCCAGCTTGTAAGAAGTATGCATCTTATCCTCCCCTTATCGCCGTCCGTTTTGCGGTTTTTGGCGCAGATTTTTTGCCTGGCACATCATGCATGCTCGGCGTTCGCCCCCATTCAGACTTGAGCACGATGTTGTCAAACCAAAATGCGGTCGGCAGGTACGTAAAAATGGGGAACCTGTGCCAATTTCGCGGCCGCTTGTGCAGCCTTCATCCCGCTTCCGTCAGCAGGGCAGCTTGATGTTTCGCCGGCGTGTCCATCGGAAATGATCATTATATGTCAATGACATAACGGTTTTTCGGCATGCTCGACGAACCCGTCCAACGCCTGCCATTATTGTGCCGATCGTTCACGACCAACCCGGCATCGGTTTGTACGGCTTAATTCGCATGTGGCCTGGCGGCAACAGAACGGCGCATTTGCACCGTTTAGCGGTCAGCGGAAACCCGAGCGTTCGCGCTGCCAGCCCTCATTAATACGAAGCCGGAAATGGCGGCACTTCTCGCCTCGGACGAAATGTTGACTTGCTCTCGAAGCGCTGCAAGTTCGGATCGATAAAGCATCGCGATCGTAGAGGTCGGCGATCCGCGCAGAAATCCGGTGAAGGACCAAGCCTTGATCGAAGATCGCCGCCCCACCGCCGAAGATGTGGTCGCGCATCATGATCTGCGCGGGAAAACGGCGGTGGTCACCGGCGCGGGATCGGGGTTGGGCTCCGAAACCGCACGCGCGCTCGCCTCGGCCGGCGCGGCGGTGGTTATGGCCGTGCGCGACGTCGAGCGTGGCGAAGCGTTGGCCGCCGAGATGCGGGCGGGGCTGTCCGGCACGCTCGACGTCCTGGCGCTCGACCTGGCCGATCTCTCTTCGGTGCGGAAGGCGGCGGCCGTGCTCAACGATCGCTTCGCCGCCATCGACATGCTCGTCGCCAATGCCGGCGTCTCCAAGACGCCCGAACAATTCACGCCGGCGGGGATCGACGTGCGGTTCGCGACGAACCATCTCGGCCACTTTCTGCTGGCGCATCTGCTGCTCGACCGCCTGACCGCGGCGCGCGGACGCATCGTGGTGCTGAGTTCGGCCGGGCACAAGGGCCGCACGCTGGACTTCGACGACCTTGGGTGGAGGAGGCGGGAACGCAACGACGGGCTGGCTTATGGCGAGTCCAAGGCGGCGAACATCCTGTTCGCGACCGAAGCGTCGCGGCGCTGGGCCGGACGCGGCGTCACGGTCAATGCGGTGCTACCCGGATCGGTCTTCACCGGGCTGCAACGCTACCACAGCGAGGACCTCAAGCGGCAGATCGGCTTCATCCGCGAGGACGGCAGCGTGAACCCGGTGATGAAAAGCGTCGCTCAGGGCGCCGCGACGAGCGTCTGGGCGGCGGTCGCGCCGGAACTCGCCGGCAGGGGCGGGCTCATTCTCGAGGATTGCGGCCTGGCGACGGCCGCCGACGAGACCACCCATCCATGGTCCGGCTATGATCCGGCGATGCTCGACGAGGCGCAGGCCGCACGGCTGTGGGAGGCCTCGCTCGAGATGGTCGGGATGGTGGGGAGCGACGCCTGAGTTGCCGTCCTCGGCCTCGCTCTCCCCGATCTCCCGCAGCGCCTCAGCCGCCCCGCATCACGCGATGCTGTGAACGACGTCCGCCCGGGTCATCCCCCGGTCACGTTTTCGAACCGATCCGAGCGTTCGACCTGCCCATAAGCGGTCTGCCCGTCCCACACATATTTCGCGCCACCCTGATGGAGGTGGAAGCCCGGCATTTCGGGAACGAGGAGATGAAAGACGTTGAACTCGCTGGTGCCTTCGATGCGGGTCGTTCCGAGTTCCGATTCGAGCTCGAACGAAAGATCGTCGCCGCGCGGCGTCAGATTCCGCAGGAAGGGCGGCTTCCCCTTGACGACGGCGGCGTAGACCTTGCCGTCCTGATACAGATAGGCGTCGTTGTAGGTGGTCCCGTCCTCGCGGGGAGGGTATGTGCAGAAGGCGAATCCGCGGCCGTCCGGAAACAGCGCCGCCTGCCAGGAATGCCCTCGAAACGCATCCAGCGGTCGTTCGCTCTGCCGGTGGATGCGATTTCCCGTCCCCCGGAACGAGCGGGACTGGCCGTCGATCGTCACCTCCCCTTCGGCGCGAAATAGCTGCTCGACACGCCAGCCGTAGCCCATGAGACCGGCATCGGTATATTGTTGCGGGGTCAGGCCGACCAGTTTCTCGGGCCGCAGGTCCTGCACCCAGCCAGGTGCCGCCATGGTGAGTTCGACGTCCAGCTTCAGGCCCGTCCGACGCGAAGGATCCATCGTCTTGCCGATCATCGCCTCGGACGTCGTATCGACCGGCTGCCCCTCATAGGTCACGCGCCATTTCCGGAAGGGTTCGATGCACTGGAAGACGAGCCCGTTCGTACCGAGGATCGACGGTTTTCCGGTGGAATCGAACGGCGAATGCGAAGTCCCGGGACCGCCGTCGACGATGGCGCGTCCGTCACGGCTGACGTAGTTCATCTGAAAGCCGTGATTTTCCCAGGTCGATCCTTTCGCCTCGATGCCGATCCGGGGAAAGCCGAACTCGCCTTCATCGTCATAGAGCCAGATCGACGCGCTTTCGCGGAACTCGGGGTCCGGCCGCTCGGGCAGCATATAGTCAAGGTCCGGCTCGAGACTGCCATGCCAGCTATCCGTCGTCATCTTTACCCTCCAACCTAAATCGCATCGTATCGCAGCCCGTCCGCGATCATGCCGCGGGTTGAACGGCACCCTGTTCGTGATCGTAGAAGCTGAAGCGCGAACGAAGCTCGGCCATGTCGAAACCCAGAGCGGCGGGATCATATTCGTACCGGCCGTGCTTGTCCGCAGGCGTGTTGTGCTGCCAGGCGATCATCCGCTCACGCGTGGTATCCGCCAGCGGTTCACCCAGAGAGTCATAAAGCCGTTCGATCACCGGCATCGGATCATGCCGGAATTCGCTGAACGCTATATCGAAGAAACGATCCTCGTTGCCGTTCTGCCGGAACGCGGCGATGCGATGCAGGCCCTGGTCGGTCCAATCGATGTTCATCTTGGAAATATAGCCGACGTCGAGCGAGTCGGTGAAGGGCCGGGACAGCTCGATGTAGAGATCGATCACCGAAGGCATGACCTTGGTAATGTCGCGATGCGTCATCCAATAACGCGCATCGGGGAAGACTTCGTCCAATGCCTCGATGAACAATATGTGGGAGGGATTTTTCAACCGCCAGCGGTTCGGCGGGCAGCGCCATTGCAGCAGCTTCAGTATCCGCTTCACATAGCGATAGGTCGGCACCAGATCGGCGTCGTTATTCAACCAGTGGACATAGGCCGGAATTCGGAGCGAGGCCTGGAAGATCTGCGACTTGAAGTCGTAGCCCATATAATATTGGCATTCCGTCGGCGCGGTCGGCGAAATCGGCAGCATCATCTTCAGGCGTGGCGCGAGCCCATCCATAAACGACATTCTGGCCGCCTGCTCGGCGATGCGCGGGTCGCTGTGCTCGGTTGCCGCCTCGGGCGGCGGGCAGGGCGCGCTGCTTTCCCAAGCCCTCAGGCTGCGGACGGCCGGATCCTCGGCCAGCATGCAATGGAACGCCGTCGAACCGGTACGCGGCAGACCAAGCCCGATCAGCGGCGCCACGATCTCCTCGGCCTCGATCTCGGGGTGGATCGCGTACCAATGCTCCACCTGGAGCCGCCATCCGAGCAGTTCGACGATCTGATGTTCCGCGAAACCGCGCCCCTGCTCGTTGAGCCGCGCTTCGGCGTCGATCGACGACACGAGCCGCTCGAGGCCCTCGCGATAATCTTCCGATCCGAAATCGTCATATCCGTTGGCGAGCCGCGCGCGCTCAAGGAGCGTAGATACCTTATCCATCTATCCTCATCTCGTATGATTCTTCTGAACGCCTATGCTCGGCGCCAGCGTCAATTCCGGCAAGCCGTCCGTTGTCGTTTATCGCCCAGGTTCGAAAGGATCATTCGCCGGGCCCGTGGATGACGTTCGTTATGAGGCAGAGGCGCCTTCCTATTCCGCTGCTCATTCCCTTTTATCCCAAGTTAACCGATCCCCGTTTGATCTGACAGTGCCTCCGCCGAACCAGGGGCCATATCGCGTTGGCGATAATGAATCCCGTTGGCGCCTCTCGATGACGGCGCATCCTGACAACATTCACGCGGCTATTGCCGGCATTGCGGCGGCCGCGCCGCGAGACGCGCATTCCAGGCCGCGAGCGCATCTTCGCCGCGCTTCGGGTCGGCGGCGACGACCTGCTCGATCGCGACTCCCAGCGCATTGCGCTCCGTCTCGAGCGAGGTGAAGACGATGCGCTCGTCGGAGCAATCCTCGGCGAGAACCTCGACATCACCCCCGTCGCCCGTCGGGTGGGCGGCATCATGCGTGATCGCCGCGCGGGCATTGCGCCAGGCGCGATAGGCGGCGCCGAGGCGGAAGGAGGGCGATGGCGCGCGTTCGCCGCGCAACGCGATCGTATCGCTTGGGCTCGCGTCGACCGCCGCCAGCCCGCGCGCGAATTCCCGCCGGTCGACGATCGCGGCCGGGCGATCTGCCGCGGCCAGCAGCAGCAGGGCCGCGAGCGGCATCAATGGCCCGGCAATACCGTCGGCGTCTCGGCCGCCGAACCCTTGCGCGCGGCGGCGACCGTCGCGGTGGACACCGGGGCCGCATGATTGCTCCACGCCGAGCGGACGTAGCTGAGCACCGCCGCGACCTGCTCGTCCGTCAGATCGCTCGAGAAGCTCGGCATGCCACCGCGTCCCTTGAGCACCGTCCCGGCGACCACGTCCGCCGGCCCTTGCACGAAAGCGTCGCCATCGAGCGCGGGGAAGGCTCCCGGAATGCCCTTGCCGGTCGGCTGATGGCAGGCCGAGCAATTTTCGGCGAAGATCTGCGCGCCCTTGGGGCCCTGCGCGCGCGCGGCCGCGCCGCCGAAGCTCAATACGAGCGCCGCGAGCGCCAGCGTCCTGATCCCCGT
Organism: Sphingomonas bacterium; assembly: GCF_903644055.1. Taxonomy (GTDB): domain Bacteria; phylum Pseudomonadota; class Alphaproteobacteria; order Sphingomonadales; family Sphingomonadaceae; genus Sphingomonas_I. Next base: position 5,073 of record NZ_CAHJXD010000140.1, read on the forward strand.
CATCCTCTTCTCTCCCCGTTCAGGCGGCATGGACGCGCTTGTGCAGCTTGCCGATCTGCTGCCAGGCGGACTCGATCCCGCCCTCCTGCCAGCCCGTGATGTAGCTCATATGCTCGCCCGCGAGGTATAGCCGCCCGTCGGGTTCGCAGAGCGTCGGATAATATTGGGCGCGGCCTTCCTCGGTCCATTGCGCCCAGCCGCCCATGTTGAAGGGCACGCGGTGCCAGGCGATCGAGAAGGCGCTTTCGCAGCTCTCGGCATATTCGGGGAAGGTCTTTGCACCGCTCGCCAGCGCGAATTGCTTGCGCGCCTCCAGGCTCATCGCGCTGACCCTCGCCGCCGGCGCGCCATGCGGATAATAACCGAGCAGCACGCCCTTTTCGCCCAGCCAGTTGGACGACGGGAAGCTGATCGACTGGATCGCCGGATCGTCGACATAATGATGGCCGCCGTAGATATTGTATTTTTCTTCCCAGAAGCGGGTCTTCATCTGCAATCCGATCTTGCAGACCAAAGCGTAGGCGACGCCGCCCATCGCCTCCTTGAACTTGGGCGAGCATTGCACGTCGATCGTCTTCAGGACCGAGAGCGGGATGGTGCAGACGCAATAATCGGCGGTGACCGAGCCCCGCTGGCCATCGGGCGTCAGGTACGAGACGGTGACCTTGTCGGCATCCTGCGCGATCTTCTCGACGATGTGGTTGAGCCGGATCGTGAGCTTGAGGTTGCGCACGAAGCCGGCGGGGAGCTGATCCATGCCGCCGACCGGCTCAAACATCGTGCGCTGCTGATCGAAGGAGGAGACCGATTTCAGCACGCGCCACGTCTGGGATTGCAGGATGTCGGTCAGCTTGTGCGGGGTGGATGGCTTGCCGGGGCCGGGATCGACCCCCGCGCCGGGATTGACGTCGAAGCCCCGTCCCTCGGTGCCGACATATTTCAGGTCGTCGGGGGTGAGATAGCCCTCGGAGCGCAAATAATCGAGAAAAAGCTCCTTGTCGCCGGGACCGAATTCCTGATCGAGCGAGCCCTGGCGGACGCATTTGGCGAGCATCTCGCTCGCACGGCCGCGCATGTCGGCGGCGACCTCCTGCTTGCGCACCGGCTTCGCGGCGAGCGGGCCCCTGCCCTTCTCGAAGTTGATGAAGCTATGGTCGTTGTCGTTGTTGAACAGCTCGAGCGGCACCTTGAACTTGCGCGCATAGCCGATGTAGCCCTGGTGCATGTAGGGAATGCGCCACGGGCCGGGGTTGATGTAATGCCCCTCGTCGAAGGTGCAGACCTGCGGCTCGCCGCCGAGCTCGGTAAGCTTGGTGCCGCGCCGCGCCGTGTAGGAGCGGCCGCCGACCCGATCGCGTCCTTCCAGCACGGTGACATCATAGCCCGCGTTGGAAAGCTCATAAGCGGAGGTCAGCCCCGCGACGCCGGTTCCGAGCACGATGACCTTCTTGCCCTTGCCCCCGCCGGCAAGCTTGGGCGGCTCCGCGCCGGCCGAGCCGATACCGAAGCCCAGCGCCTGCATGCCCGCCATCAACAGCGACGTGCCGCCCACCGCGCTCAACTGCTCCAGAAAGCTGCGGCGGCTCAAACCGCCAGCCAAGGCCGATGCCATCATGTCGTGCGCTCCCCCCAACGCCGGCGATTCGCCGACCAGCCAGAGTAACCAAACTGAACCGGATGTATGTCGCGTTGCAGCAACAGTGTGGCTTAATTTGCGATTGGCTGGCGACCGATCAGTTTGGTGACAAGCTGATGGTTTCAGCGGCGCTGACACGCGGCATGCGCTGTCGCGCCGACATGGCTTAAACTCTTCGCGCGCGCGTCGCGGATACCTAGCGTTATCAGCCTTGCTTCCGCGCACAGCAAGCGATCGATATGGGCGGACTCGTCCGAAACGCCCTGGTCCTTCATCGAAGCATGAAAGTTGGCGGTGGTGATTACGGTCGCCAGCCGCTCGAACCCCGTCAGCATCACGGTGGCGAGAAGCAGATTATCCGCGCTCGCATCCGCCGAAACGCTGTCCGTCTGCCGCAGCAGCAGATGGCTCAGCGGGTAGGAAACACGGTTTCGATAATCGACGAAGCGCTGGTCGCCGGCGTCGGCAAAGCTGTTGCGCAGGTGCAGGATGCGCGCATGCCGATGCCAGAACAGGTAATGGGCGCGGAGAAAATCGCGGCAATGCTCGTCCAGATGCTCATCCGGCCAGCGAATTCGCAGCCGATCGAGGAAGGCCTCGTCCGCCGCCTCCATCACCCTGTTCAGCGCGGCGAGCACCAGATCGCCCAGATCGGGGAAGTATAGGTAGAGCGTGGTCATGCCGACCGATGCTTCGCGCGCGACGCTGCTCAACGTGATCGGCGCATCCTGCTGCGGCTTATCGAGCAGGCACAATGCCGCCCTGAGGATGCGCTCGCGCGTCTCCAGCCCCTTGCGGCCGAGCCGCTGCCCGAGGAGGTTGTGGCTCACCTCCTGGGGACGGGGCTTCGGCAGGCTTTCGATCAGCATCCGGTCAGGTCATTCTGCATAAGCGGCGCGGCGCGATCAGGCGGCGATGCCGATCGCCTTGGTCGCGAGATATTCGTGAAAGCCCTCGAGGCCCCATTCCTTGCCGATACCGGATTGCTTGTAGCCGCCGAACGGCAGATCGACATCGATCGGGAGACCGCCGTTGACGCCGATCGTTCCGCTGCGAATGCGCCGCGCGATCCTGAGCGCGCGTTCGGGATCGCCCGAGCGCACCGCGCCCGATAGGCCGTAATCACTGTCGTTGGCGATGCGGATCGCATCTTCGTCGTCCTCGAACGGGATCACCACCAGCACCGGCCCGAAAATCTCCTCGCGCGCGATCTCCATGTCGTTGGTGACGTCGACGAAGCAGGTCGGCTCGATGAAGAAGCCCTCGCCCTTGTCGGTCACCACATTCCCGCCGGCGAGCAACCGCGCGCCTTCGGCCTTGCCGCTCTCGATGTAGGACATCACCCGTTCGCGCTGCCGCGCCGAGATCAGCGGCCCCATCACATTGGCCGGGTCTTCCGGATCGCCCCACATGCTGGAATAGGCCGCATATGTGTGCTCCAGCACCGCGATCGCCTCCTCATAGCGGCTGCGCGGCACCAGCAGGCGGGTCAGCGTGGCGCAGCCCTGGCCGGCATGGAAGCAGACGATCGACTGCGCCACCGCCATCGCGAAATCGGGCGTGTCTTCCAGCACGATCGCCGCCGATTTGCCGCCAAGTTCGAGGAACACCCGCTTCAGCGTCGCCGCGCCTTTCTCCATGATCCGCTTGCCGACCCCGGTCGAGCCGGTGAAGCTAATCAGATCGACCCGTTTGTCGGTCACGAGCATCTCGCCGAGCAGAACCGGATCGCTGCCGGTGACGACGTTGATGACGCCGGCCGGAAAATCGATCTCGGCGGCGAGATCGCCGAAGATCGCGCTCATCAGCGGCGTGTCCGGCGCCGGCTTGATGATGACGGTGCAGCCGACCAGCAGCGCCGGGATCACCTTGCCGATCGTGATGTAAAGCGGCGCGTTCCAGGGCGTGATGACGCCGACGACGCCGATCGGCTCCTTCACCACGATCCGCGTGGTGTTCATGCCGAACAGCGTGCTGTGCCCCATTGGCTTTTCCCACTCGATCGAATCGAAGATGTCGAACAGCCGGTGGACGAAGCCGAGCGGACCATCGACCTGTGCCATCGCGGTCGCGCCCGGCGCCGATCCGACTTCATGCCGCGCGATATCCGCGAGCAGATCGCGATTGGCTTTCAGCCTCTCGACCAGCTTGGCCACGAGCCCGCGGCGCTTGTCATGATCGGTCGCCCAGTCGGTCTCGTCGAAGGCGCGGCGCGCGGCGGCGATCGCCTCGTCCATGTCCGCGGCCGAAGCATCGGCGGCGCGGGCGATGACTTCGCCCGTCCATGGCCCGATATCCTCATAGGTGGCGCCGCCCGCCGCGTCGCGCAGCTTGCCGTCGATATAGAGCTTGCCGTCCGGAAGGGTCGCCATTGGTCTTTCCTCTGCTGCGTCGGCCCGCGTGGAAGAGGCCGGCGGAAATGGTTCAGTCGGGCACGCGGCTCCGGAATCGTACCACGCCGACGTTCACGTCGGGCGGCAGATCGAGCAGCATGCGGAAAATCTGCGTCGTGGACTGATATTGGGAGACGCCGCGCGCCATCAAGTCCAGCCCTCGCTTCGCTGCCTCCTCGAAGAAACGGCCCATCGCCATAGGGTCCATCTCGGGCACCGTGTCCGGCCCCATCATCGGGCCGGCGCGCACCGTCGTCACGCGGATGCCCTTGTTGGCGAGTTCGTGCTGAAGGTGCGTGCCGAACGTCTCGAGCCCGGCCTTGGTCGATTGGTAAAGCGTGAGATGCGGGAACGCCTCCTCGACCGATTCCGAACTGAGATTGATAATATGCCCGTCTCGATTCAGCATCGGGATCGCCGAGCGGGTGCACAGGATCGGGCCGGCCAGGTTGGTAAGCAGCATGCCCAGGATCTGCTCGTCGGTCGCCTCCTCCAGCAGGAAAGGCTTGAAGACCGCGGCGTTGTTGATGAGCGCGTCGATCCTGGGATGGTGCTCGGCGATCGCCGCGAAGGCGGCCCGCACCGAGTCAGGCGATGTCACGTCGCATTCCACGGCCAGCGCCCCCGCGCCGATCCCGTCCGCCACCGCCTTCACCTTAGCCAGCGACCGACCGAGCAGCACCACCGTTTCACCCTCGCCCGCGAAGCGCTGCGCCAGCGTGCGGCCGAGGCCGCCGTTGGCGCCGGTGATCACGATAATCTTGCCCGGCATCATTCTCACCCATCGACTGCGTACAGACATGACGCCCCGGGCGCGATCCGGCAACGCCCCGACCATCGCCGCGACGATAACCGCCTGCCACGCGAGCGCCATAACGCTGGCACCCGCAACCGTCGCAATCGTCCTGCGCGTGCCGTTCCCGTCAGGATCGCGGGGGCGGTTATTGGCGGGGGTGCTTGCAACGCCTTCACGAAGCCCCGAAACCTTATGCGTGGCGGCGCTTCCGAATGGGTGCGGCGCCACGCGTAAGGAGATGCCAGTCGATGAACGCGCGCAGCCCCATCCCGGCCCGACCGGCGCATGCGCCGGATGCGGCGCCGCCGACCGGGCGGGACTGATCATGGCGGCACCGCGGCCTCTTCCCCGGCTCGATCCGGACAACCGCTTCTTCTGGACGAGCGGCGAGGATGGTGTTCTTCGCCTCCTGCGCTGCGCAGCCTGCGATGCCTTCGTTCATCCGCCGCGTCCGCTTTGCCCGCACTGCCTGTCGGAGGATGTCGCCCCGGCGGCCATGCCGGGCACCGGGGTGATCTACAGCTACACCGTGAACCACCAGAAATGGCATCCGGGGCTCGACGTGCCCTATGTGATCGCGCGGGTCGCGATCGACGGGGCGGCCGATGTGTATCTGACCACCAACATCGTCGGATGCGATCCGCAAACGGTGGATATCGGCGACAAGGTGCGCGTGGTGTTCGAGCAGCAGGACGACGTCTGGTTCCCCCTGTTCGAGAAGGTGGCCTGACGTGAGCGGCGGCGATGCCTTCATCACGGGTATCGGCCAGAGCGAGATCGGGGTCCGTCTCGAACGGCATCCGCTGCTGCTCACCGTCGATGCGGTTCGGGAGGCGCTCGCCGAATCCGGCCTGACTCCCGCCGATATCGACGGGGTCTCGACCTATCCGGGGCGGATGACGGTGCCGTCGGGTTTCTCGCCGGTGGGCTCCGAGGATCTGGTCGATGCGCTGCGGCTGAAGGTCCGCTGGCTCAACGGGGGGTTCGAGATCAGTTCGCAGCTCGGCGCGGTGGTGGCGGCGGCGGGTGCCGTCGCGACCGGGCAGGCACGGCACGTAATCTGCTTTCGCACCGTCTACGAAGCGGCGGCGCTCGCACGGCCCGAGGAATATCCGCCGGCGCGGCCCGGGCGGGTGGATGGCTGGACGCAGTGGCTGATTCCATTCAACGCCTTCTCGGCGGCGAACTGGACCGCGCAATATGCCATGCGCCACATGAAGCATTACGGCCTCACCCGCGAGCAATTGGCCCAGATCGCGCTGACGGACCGCAAGCACGCCGCGCTCAATCCGCGCGCGTTGGTCCGCGAACCGTTGACGATGGACCAATATATGGAAGCGCGGATGATCTCTTCGCCCTTCTGCCTGTATGACTGCGATCGCTACACCGATGCCTCCACCGTACTGATCGTCTCGGCCGGCGATGCGATCGGGGACGTCAAGTGCACGCCGATCCGGATCGCGGCGATGGCCTATGCGGTCGATCGGCATAGCTGGGACCAAGCCGAATGGATGGCCGCATATCCGACCGGCCGGCAGCTTTGGAAGAACACCGATTACACGCCCAAGGATGTCGATACCGTCCAGCTTTACGACGGTTTCAGCTTCCAGACGATCACATGGCTGGAGGGGCTGGGCTTCTGCGATGTGGGTGAGGGCGGCCGGTTCATCGAAGGCGGGCATCGCATCGCTCTCGATGGCGAATTGCCGCTCAACACCTTCGGCGGGCAGATCGGTGCCGGGCGGCTGCACGGCTTCGGCTTCGCCCATGAGGCGGTGACGCAGTTGCGCGGTCTCGGCGGTGCCCGGCAGATTCCGGGCGATCCCCGGGTGGCGGTCGCGGCGTCGGGCGGTGGCCCGCTCGCTACCGCGCTGCTGTTGGCAAAGGATTGAGGGGTGCGGCGGTCAATCATCGCCGTCGCGCTCGACGCGACCGGGCCCGAGCGACGGCCGGGATCGTTGCATTCCCGAGGTCGATGATAGTCATCGATAAAATCACACGCCATGGCGCCCCGTTTGGCGGTATGGACATTGCAAGGACAGGAGGCGGCTATGAAGATGGAAGAGATGGTGCTCATCAGCGTCGATGATCACATCACCGAACCCGGCAACATGTATGAGCAGCATCTTTCAGGAGAAGCGCTCGCAACCGCGCCCAAGCTGCTCACGCTGCCGAACGGCACCAATTTGTGGGAATATCAGGGCAAGAAGATCCCGTCGGTAGGCCTCAACGCCGTCGTCGGCCGCCCGCCCGAGGAATATGGCATGGAGCCGACCTCGTTCGCGCAGCTCCGCGAGGGCTGTTACGATGTCCATGCACGCGTCAAGGACATGAACATCAACGGCATGGCGGCCTCGCTCAACTTCGCGAGCTATGCCGGGATCGATGGCGGCCTGTTCATCGGCGCCCCCGACAAGGGCCAGGCGCTCACGCATCTGCGCGCCTACAATGACTGGCATGTCGACGAATGGTGCGGCGCGTATCCCAGCCGCTTCATCCCCTGCGGCCTGCTGCCGCTGTGGGATATGGACGCCACCGTCGCCGAGCTGAAGCGCCTGGCCGACAAGGGCTGCTATGCCGTTTCCGTCAACGATAACCCCACGGCGCGTGGCCTGCCGAGCATCCACAACGCCTATTGGGATCCGATGTACAAGGCGGCCGCCGACAACGGCACCGTGCTGTGCCTCCACATCGGCCAGGGCAATGCCTCGCCGCATCCCTCGATGGAGACCCCCATCGAGGCGTGGATCACCACGATGCCGATGGCCGTATCGCTGGGGGCGGCCGACTGGCTGAACCTCGCCGCGCTCCAGCAATATCCCTCGCTGCGGATCGCGCTTTCCGAATCGGGGATCGGCTGGATCCCGTACCTGATCGAACGCGCCGATTTCAGCCATGGCCAGCACAAGGCGTGGACCCATTCGGAGGCGATCTTCAAAGGCCGCAAGCCGAGCGACGTTTTCAAGCAGCACTTCCTGAGCTGCTTCATCGACGATGCGTTCGGCCTCAAGAATGTCGACGCCATCGGCATCGACAACATCGCCTATGAGTGCGATTATCCGCACTCCGATACGCTGTGGCCGCATGCCCCGGAACGGCTGTGGGAGACGATCGCGCATCTCAACGACGAACAGATCGACAAGATCACGCACCTCAATGCGATGCGCGATTTCCGGTTCGAGCCGTTCCAGCACCAGGCCAGAGAAGAGCTGACGGTCGCGGCGCTGCGTCGCAAGGCCGCAGAGGAAGGCGTGGATGTCTCGCTGAAATCGAGCGGGGGTGCGGCGCCGCTGGCGGAGGGCGAGCAGGCGCGTCCGGTTACTTCCGGCGACATCGTCAACATGTTCCGGGCGCACGCCGAGGCCGCTTAGAGCCTATCGTTGAGGTGGAAGCGCCATGCGCTTCCACCGAGACGAGAGAGGAAGCAAGGTCAGCGCCGCCGCAGGCTGATCTCCTGCGCCGACGAGGCAACCAGCCGCCCGCCCCGATCGAAGATCAGGCCGCGCGCAAGCCCGCGCCCGGCACCCGCCCAGGGGCTGTCGGTGCGGTGGAGCAGCCAATCGCCGACGTCGACGGGCGCGTGGAACCAGAGGTTATGGTTGAGCGATGCGACCGCAGCATCGCCACGCTGGCCGATGCTCGCCGTTCCCGCCAGCCAATAATCGGATGCGAAGGCGAGCAGGCATTCGTGCGCGAGCGGATCCGCGATCACCTGCGCCGAGGGCATGCGGAACCAGAAGTCCCGTGCGCGATCTTGGCTCGCGCCGAAGAAAGCCGCGTCGGGATCGATCAGCCGCAACTCGACCGGAAAGCCCCGCTGCACGGCCTCGACCAGTGAAAGCGGCAGGCGATCGGCATTGACGGCGACGAAATCTCCCAGTCCGATCGCGGCCTCCGGCAGCGGCACGCCCGCGATGCCGTCCCGCTGGTGAATCTCGCCATCCTCCGGATCGTGAAACGAGCACAGCAGATCGAAGATCGGCCGTCCGCTTTGGCGCGCCAGCACGCGCCGCACCGCGAAATGGCGGCCGTCCCGAAGCCGCTCCACCGCATAATCAACCGGCTCGGCCACATTGCCGGGCCGCAGGAAAACCGCCGAGAGATTGTGCGCGCGCCATTCGGGGACGGTCGCACGCGCGGCGGCCAGCGCCTGGCAGAGCGGCTGCCCGCCGAAGATGATACCGGCGCGATTGTCCTGATTACGGATGCTGCGCAGCAAATCCGGACCGACGGGCTCCAGCGCCAGCAGTTCGGATGCGGTCAGTACGTCGGTCATCGCCGTGGGACACCGTCCGCTCCGCCGCCCCTGTCCTGGCCATCTCCGGAGAGCTTGTTGTTCGTAAACATCGTCATCCCGTCATCCGGCGCCTGTAAGAAAGGGGCTCGCTCCCATCGCCATGACGATGCGGTACGCGCGCGACAACGCCCACAGCCATCGCTCCCACGATCTCGGCAAAGAACGGACGTGCCACGGTGCGATCGGCCCCGGTCGCGTTTGGCGGGGAAGGTGACAGACGTGGCGTGGACAGGCATCGCGGCTCGACCAACAACGGAAGAGTTCAAATGGAGCGGGTGGAGTTCGAAGGCGCGGGCGTTACCATCGTCGGCGATGCCGTCGGGCCGGAAGGCGGCCTGCCCGTGCTGTTCCTCCACGGCGGCGGCCAGACCCGGCAGAGCTGGGGCAATGCGATCCGCGAAGCCGCGCGGCGGGGGTATCGGGCGATCACGCTCGATCTGCGCGGTCATGGCGAAAGCGGCTGGGCGCCCGATGGCGTTTACGCGCTGACGGCGTTCGCGGACGATGTGCGGCAGGTGATCGAAACCTTGACCGCTCCGCCCGTGCTGGTGGGTGCATCGCTCGGCGGCCTTACCGCTCTGTTGATCGCGTCGGCGCCGCCGCCGGACGTCGCCGGGCTCGTGCTGGTCGACGTAGCGACGCGGATCGAGGAGGAAGGCACGCGGGAGATCGGCGGCTTCATGGCCAGCGCGCCGAACGGCTTCGCTTCGCCCGAAGAGGCCGCCGACGCGGTTTCGGCCTACCTTCCGCACCGTCCGCGACCCAAGGATACGTCGGGGCTGATGCGCAACCTCCGCCTGCGCGAGGATGGCCGCTATCATTGGCATTGGGACCCGGCGTTCATGCGGCCCAGCCTGGACGCGCCACGGCCGGACCCGCGCCTGTTCGAGGATGCCGCCCGCAGGCTCAAGGTGCCGACCTTGCTGGTGCGGGGCGGCCGCAGCCGGGTGCTCAGCCGCGAAGGCGCGCAGGCCTTCGTCGATCTTGTTCCGCACGCGGAATGGGTGGACGTCGCGGGCGCCGATCACATGGTCGCCGGCGACGCCAACGACAGCTTCAACGATGCGGTATTCGCATTTCTCGGCAGGCATGGCGGCAAGGAGAGAGAGAATGGCTGATACGGCAATGACGCACGAGGGTTTCGGCATCTACCGTGCCAAGGACGCACCGGGGCTCTCGGAAGCGGGCTGCATGGCAATCGATCCGATGACGCCGGTCCAGCGTGCGGGGGTGGAAAAGGCGATGGCGGCGGGATTGCTGGACGGCGATGACGTCCGGCTGCTGGTCAATATGCCGGGATTCAGCCTGACCCGCGTATGGTTCAAGAAGGATTATCCGCTGCCCTTGCACAGTCACGACGTCGATTGTCTCTACCATATCGTTGCCGGAAGCCTTCGCCTGGGCACCGAAACGCTGGGTCCGGCCGACAGCTTCTTTCTTCCCGCCGGCGTTCCCTACACCTATCGGCCGGGGCCGGACGGCGTGGAACTGCTCGAATTCAGGCATGAAATGCGGTTTACGTTCAAGAACCTCGCCAAGGGCGAAGCTTTCTGGACCAAGGCCGCCGAAGTCTGTTCGGCCAACCGCGAAGCATGGCGGGTCGCCGCGCGGCCGACCGATGCGATCACCGCATCCACCCCGGCAGAGCGTGAATGAGGCACGACCGATCCTGATGGCGCGGGCCGCTTGAGACCTCGCTGACCACAGCGCTTTGCGCTCGACCAAGTTCGGCATCCGCGAGGGATATCGCGAGGTCGCCCGGCAATCACGGCGTAGTCCGACGCCCGGCCCGTTTCCGGACAGCCTTGCCCGGCCGAAACTCCATGCGCCCGTCAGTGCCGATTTCGGGTCTGGCACATTCGCCATTTAACACCACATGGCGATCACCCTATTGCGCAACGCAGCAAATGGGGCTTGACACATTATGCCTTGCTGTTAATAAGCCAGCTATTGAGTTTTCGACGACCAATCCTGGTGTCGAAAAGTGCTAATTTTGGAGGTTTCCGATGCGCCGTCTGCTTTTGATCAGCCTTCTTGCCGTCGCAGCGCCCGCGTTTGCGGCAAATGAGCCAGTCGCCCACCGCGGCGATATGCTGCGCGACAGCAACAATGCGCGGCTGGGTTCCATCGCCAGCGTTCGCAGCGACGGATCGGTCGGTCTGATCCTCAACTCTCGCATGGTGATCGTTCCCGCGAGTTCGCTGAGCGTCGTCGACGGAAAGCTGACGACCAAGCTCAGCAAGACCGAAATCGCCAGCAGCAACTGATACCAGCCCGCTACGCGAGAGGCCCGTGTCACCTTCCTCGATAGGGAGGGTGCTGCGGGCCTTTTTTCGTAACGGGCAAAACGGTTGGCCGCGGAGGTGGCGTGCCTAGAGGCTGTCCTGTTCAAGCGGAAACGTTACCCCGGCCTTGAGCCGGGGTGACGACAGTTGAACGGGCAACAGGACAGACTCTAGCGGCTGACGACCAGCGGCGAGGGTACATCGATATCGTCATCGTCCAGGCTCGGCGTGCCCGCCGGTGGCGCTTGGACCATGTTGTCGACAAGCCTTTGGAGCAAATTCGAAAGCATCGCCCGCTCTTCCTCGGAAAAATTCTGTAGGCTGATCCGCTCTTCTTCTTCGCCGATCGCGCCCAGCGTCTTGAGGATCGGCGCCGCGCGCGGGGTTATGTAGAGGTGGTTGGCGCGGCGGTCGGCAGGGCTGGCGCGGCGTTCCACCACGCCGGAGGCCTCGAGCCGATCGATGATGCGCCCCGCCGTGACCGTGTTGATCTCCAACTGCGAGGCGACCTCGCTTTGGGTCGCGCCTTCCGAGACGGCGATCGTCGCGATCATGCGCCACTGCGCGCGGGTCAGGCCGACGGCGCGTGCACGCGCATCGAACCGCGTCCGTGTCATGCGCGCCAACCAGGAGATATTGAAGGGTATCGATGGCTCTGCGGCCATATCGTCTCCGCTTTGGCGTTATATTTTATCCTAGCTGCCACGACTGCGCTTGACCAGCAACCGGCAAGTCGCGATTCGTATAGCCGGCTACCGCCAAACCGATCTCGGTCCGGCTCCGCGGCCGATCAGCCGGTAAAGGCCAGTAGCTGTGGCGCGAGCGCTGGCCAGCCTTCGAACAGGCCACGGCCTTCCGCGCGGGCGGCAGCGGACCGCCGGTTCCATTCGTCATCCGGCCATGGCGCGTCCACCAGTTGCACGCCCGGAATCATCTCGGCCACCCAGTCGCTCGTCTGCCGCGTATGCGCCAGGTCGCTCCTGCCGTTGCGCATGAGCAGCACGGGCATCGTCAGCTTCGCGAAATCGGCGGCGGTCATCCCCGGCACCGGGGTGCTGTCGGTCGGTGTATAAAAAGAGGCCCACTGCTGCATCTTGGCGATAAAGGCATCGCAATCCTGCCGCAGGATGACGTCGCGATTGGCGGGATTGCGCGCGATCTGCTCGGCCCATGCGGGCGCGGCCGCCACGGCCGCCATCCCGCCCTGGCTGGCGGCGACCGCCGATTCGCCGCAATAGAACATGCCGAGCGTCATCAGCCCGATCACGCCCCCGCTGACCCACCACAACGCCAGATGCGAGACGCTTTCCGGATCGCGTGAAGCCGCGATCAGCGAGACACGGGAACCGGCGGAACCGCCCGCCAGCGTTACCCGGCCGAGACCGAGCGCGCGGATCAATCCAAGCAGCGTATCGGCATGGAGCCCGGATTCGCTTTCGGCATCGAAGCTGATGTCCGATGCTCCGCAATTCGGCCGATCCCATAACAGGACGCGTCTGCCGCCGGCGACGAGCGCCTCGGCGAGCTGCGGCAATCCGGGACTGTCCTTCGCGAACCGGCCTCCGGGGGTCAGCACGATGACCGGCGCGTCCGATGGACCGAGCAGTTCATACTCGATTTCAAGCCCTTCGATATTGGTCCGCGCCATCGCACTCTCCTTCAATGTCGTTTGTTTTACGAATCGTCACGTTGCGGGATCGGTGGCACCGCCGCCGTTGCCGCGCCGGAGAGTTCGCGGGCAGCCTGCAGCACCAGCATGCCGATTCGCTGATAGGCCTCGGGCGCGAGTCGGGAACGCGGGGCCGAGAGCACGACCGCTCCGATCGGACGATGATCCACTTCGAAAATGGGTGCGGCGATGTTGATCGAATTGCCGTCCGTTTCGGTTTCGTTGACGGCGAAGCCGTTCCGCAGCGTCTCCTCGAAACTGGCGGCGAGAATCGGATCAGCCGTTCCACCGAGCAATTCGGCCTGCCGAGCGGCCGTAAGGTAGGGCAGCACCGCCCGGCCCGTCGCACTTTCGCGCGTCAGCACGACCATGCCGATATAGGGCGCGGTTCGTAGCACCTCGCGGCTCTCGAGCACTTCGATCAGAACGAAACGGCCGACATCCGGAACGGAAAGCGCCACCGTCTCGCCCGTCTGGTCGCGCAGCTTCGTCAAGATCGGTAAGGCACGCTGGCGAAGGCCGCTGCGGGCATGCGCGACATGCGCGACCAGATGGATATGCCCGGTTAGCTGCCAGCGCCTGGATGCGCCGGGGGCGGCATCGATCCAGCCTTCGTCGGCAAGCGTCAGGATCGCGCGCTGAACCGCGCTTTTGTCCTCCTCCATCGATCGCGCCAGTTCCGACACGCCGACCGGCTGCCGATTGGCGATCTGTTCCAACACCGCAAGCATGCGTGTTCCACTCTTGCTGCTCTTGACCGCCATAACCAATCCGCGTTAGCATGTCACATATAGAGCGTCCATATCACATATTGATACAAGGTATTAGAAATGGCGATCAAGGTCAGCCCGCTTTCGGATGATGTCGCGTTCGGCGCCCGCATTTCCGGCGTCACCAGCGCGGTTCTTGGCGACGAACGGGTTCGCGATCAGATCAGGACGGTGTTCGAAGATCGGGGCCTCATCCTGTTCGAAGGCGTCGAGCCATCGGGACGGATGCACGTCGATATCAGCAACGTGTTCGGCCAGCTCAAGGATCACCCCGTCCCCTCGGTCGCGCGCGTCGATCAGGAAACCATGCCGGGCGTGATCGACATGCCGCACTATCCGGAGCTCGGCGGTTTCGTGGAAATCGAGGGACAAACGCTCGCGTCCTGGCTGCCATGGCATTTCGATCATTGCTACAATAACGAGCTCAACCGCGCCGGCGTGTTGCGGGCGATCACCGTCGCGCCGGAGGGCGGGCTGACCCTGTTCGCCGATGGCGTGCAGCTCTACCGATCCTTGTCGCCCGAGCTTCGCGCCCGGATCGAAGGCTGCAACATTCTGTACACGCTCAATCTGGCGTTCGATGATATGCGGTTCGGCCGGCCGCCCACGCTGCGCGTGCTGGACGTGCGCGAGAGCCAGAAAGAGGTGATCGACTACGCCAAGACCCTGCCGCGTGCGGTCCATCCCGCGGTATGGACGCGTGCCGATGGCGAGAAAGTGCTCCACATCTCGCCATGGATGTCGGCCGGGATCGAAGGGCAGGAAGACGATGCGGGCGATGCGCTGCTGCATGCGATCTGCGACGAGATCGCCGAAAAGGTTCAGCCTTATGCCCACCGCTGGTCAACCAACGATATGCTGATCTGGGATAATTGGCGGATGCTTCATGCCGTTTCGGGCATGGATCCGAGCTACTCCCGCCGGATGCAGCGCACGACCATCAAGGGCGATTATGGCCTAGGCTATTTCGAGAATGGCGGCGTCGGCGACAAGATCCTCGAAATGACGGTCTGACGAGCCGGCGAAGTCCTCCGACCTCTCAGACCGTCCCGACCGGCGTGGCCGGCGATCCCACCGCGCCGGGCAGGTTCAGCGGCGGTGCGGTCAGCAGGAAATGCGCCCGGCGATGCGTCGCGAGCCAGGGCGCGATGCCGCCGAACCACCATAGCTCGCCGAGATGGATGCCGAGCTTGACGAGGCAATGCTCGTGGAGCGGATTGCGCGCCCGATCGGTGCAGCGCTCGGCGCCGGCGACCTTCTCGACCATCGGATTATCGGCACAGATCGCGGCAAGACCCGACCGGTCTATCCAGTCGAGCAGCGCCCGGTCGCTGCCGTCCAGTCCCGGACAGGCGGCCATCGCCGCAGGATCGACATGCTTGCCATCCCGCAGCAGCAGATCCGCATAGCCCGAATACAGGCAGAGGAAATCGCCCTCCTCCACCGCAGCGCCTTGGGCGGCCATCGCCGTCCTCAAGGCCTCATGGCCGACAAGCCCCGCCGGATTTCCCGCTGCGCGGATATCCACCAGCACACCGCGGCCCTGCACGCATGTCCGCGCCAGATTCTCGATCCCCAGCGCCTTCGCGTGCGGCGGCGTGCCCGCGCCCGGCTGCACGAAATCCGTGTCCGATCGATAGCCATTGTAGAAGATATGTTCGGCGACGCCGTCGGCGTCGGCGTCGAAGCTCACGCCATAATGGCTGAGCCCATCCCATTGCGACGAATATTGCAGGTCCATCGTCACGCGATCGTCGTTGATGATATCGGTGTTGCCGCCGCCGATCGTCCAATCATACATCGCCCGGCTATCGCTGCCGGTCGTCGCTGCCAGCGTGGGGGGATGGCGGCCGGGGAAAATCTGGCTTTTCGGGTGGTCGAGCGGCAGGCCGAGCAGAAACGCATGCCCCTCGCGCGCCTCGGCGATCGCCCTCAGGCGCACCTTCGGCGTCACCAGATTCATCCGGCCGATCTGGTCGTCCTCACCGAATGCGCCCCAGTTCGAGCCTTCGGGTCGTCGAAGCCAGCGTCCCATGCGGCCAGGGTATCCGGGTCAGCCCAATTTGCAGGCGCAGAGTTTGTTGCCGTCGAGATCGCGGAAATAGGCCATATAGAAGCCCGGTCCGCGCTCGCCCGGAGCGCCCTCGTCGGTCGCCCCCAAGTCCATCGCCTTGGCATAGAAGGCGTCGACCGCGGCGCGATCGGGCATGTCGAGCGCGATCATCGCGCCATTGCCGACCGTCGCGGCGCCGCGATCGAAAGGCTGCAAGACCCCGAGCACCAGCTTTCCGTCACGCGCGAACAGCGCGCCGCCGCGCGGGTGATCCATCATCTTGGTCGCCCCCTGGGTGCCGAGCAACGCGCTATAGAAAGGTATCGCCTTATCGAGATCATTCGAGCCGATGGTCGCATAGCTGATCATTGTCGAAGCTCCTCGTTGTCATGCAGCGCAGATGCGCGGAAAAGCGCGTCAAACTTCGATCAGCACCGCGCCGGCCTGGCCGCCGCCCGCGCACATCGCCGCGATGCCCAGCCCGCCGCCCCTACGCTTGAGATCGTTGATGAGCGTGATGATCATGCGGCCGCCCGAAGCGGAGATCGGATGACCGATCGAGCAGCCGCTGCCCGAGACGTTCACCACCTCCTCGTCGAGGCCCATCGTCCGGCATGCGCCGAGCGGGACCGCGGCGAACGCCTCGTTGATTTCCCACAGCTTGATGTCGCCGGCCTTATGGCCGGTCCGTCCCAGCAGCTTCTCGGCGACGAGCGGCACCGATACGCCCGTCCGCGCCGGATCGATGCCGAGCGACGTCCAGCCGAGGATCTTCGCGAGCACCTGCCGCCCCTCGCTTCCGGCGATTTCAGCGCTGGCCACGACCAGCGCGGCAGCGGCATCGTTCACGCCGCTCGAATTGCCCGCGGTGATCGAAAAGCCCTCGATTTCGGGATGCAGCACGGCGAGCGCCGCGAGCTTTTCCATCGAGGAACCGCGACGCGGATGCTCGTCGATCAGGAAATCACGCTCGGATCCGTCGGCGTCGCGCACGCGGACCGGCACGATCTCGTCGACGAAATGCCCCTTGTCGATCCCGGCGATCGCGCGCTCATGCGAACGCAGCGCCCAGGCATCGAGCTCCTCGCGGGTGAGGCCGACCTCCTTGGCCGCGTTCCAGCCGACCGTGATCGACATGTCCTTGTTCGGCGCGTCCGGCCGATCCGGATGGGTCGCGGGGAACCACCAATCCTGCCATTCGCCGGTCCAGGGATCGCGCTGCTGCATCCGCGGCGTCATGGATGCGCTCTGCACCCCCCCGGCGACGATGACATGCTCCATCCCAGATGCGATCGCGCCGGCCGCGATGCCGACCGCCGAAAGCCCGCCGGCGCAATGCCGGTTCACCGCCATGCCCGCCGCTTGCATGATCCCGAGTTCCACCGCCGCATGACGCGCGATCGCCCCGCCGCCGGCCAGCGACTCGGCGAGCACGACGTCATCGATCCGCGCGGGATCGAAGCCCGAACGCTCGATCGCCGCGCGAACCACGATCGCGGCGAGCGTTTCGGGCGGCGTATTCGCCAGCGAACCCTTGCGCGCGGTGCCGACCGCGGTCCGCGCCGCGCTCACGATCACGGGGCTGGTCATCGTCACTCTCCTAGATTTTCGTGGACCCTACGCCTTTGTCGGCGATGTGGCACGTCGATCGGTGTGCGTTAAGCCCCCTCTCGATCATCGCCGGGGCGGCGTTCGCCTCAGGGACGATGGAAATCAGCTTTCACGCGCGCGAGCCTCGCTTTCTGTTGAGATCATCGTCGTGATGGGCAAGGTAAGCGGCAAGACGCGTGGTTACGGCGTTTCGGACGGGATAGGAGCGGGTCATGTCTGGCAGGGCGATCGCGATCATGGCGGCGAGTGAACGGGTCGAAGCTTTGCCGCGACCGCCCTCCGCCGCCCGGATCACGCACCGGCTGCCGAAGGCCTGAATCCCATGGCGAAACCGGCACTGCTGTTGTGGACGCCCAACATGGGCGCGATGGTCGGTTCCGCACTGGAGGAACGGTTCGATCTGATCCGGCTATGGGAGGCGGAAGACGCGGACGCGGCGATCGATGCGCGCGCTGCGGACATCGTCGCCACGCTTACCATCAAGGAGCCCATCGGCGCCGCGCTGCTGGATCGGCTGCCGAACCTGCGCGTGATCGCAGTTCCCGGCGCGGGATATGAGGGCGTCGACGTCGCCGCCGCGCGGGCGCGGGGCATCGTCGTCGCGAATGCCGGGGATACGCACAGCGGCGACGTGGCCGATCAGGCGGTCGCGCTCGCGCTGGCTTCGCTCCAGCGCCTGTTCGAGATGGACGCCTGGACACGCGCGGATCGCTGGCGGCGCGAAGGATTGCCGCCACGGCGGCGTTCTCTGGCGAGCGAGCGCTTCGGCATCGTCGGCCTTGGCTATATCGGCGCGGCCATCGCAACGCGGCTCGCGCCTTTCGGCGGGGATGTCGCCTGGTGGGCGCCACGCGACAAGGAGGCACCGTGGCCGCGTCTGCCCAGCCTTCTGGCGCTGGCGCAATGGTGCACCACGCTGATCGTCGCGGCGCGCGGCGATGCTACCGGGCTGATCGATGCCGATGTCATCGCGGCGGTCGGATCGGATGGCCTGATCGTCAATATCGCGCGCGGCGCGGTGATCGACGAGGATGCGCTGATCGCCGCGCTGAAGGAGGGACGTCTCGGCCGCGCGGCGCTGGACGTGTTCGCCGAGGAGCCGACGCCGCCGGCGCGCTGGGAGGGCGTGCCCAACGTCATCCTCGCGCCGCACGTCGGCGGCCTTACCAACGAGGCGATGGCGCGGCTGCGCGACGCGGCGATCCACAACCTCTTGACCGCGCTGGATGGCGGGCCCGTCGTCAACGAGATTTTCGCATGACCCGGATCAGCAGCGCGCCGCTCGGCGATGTCGGCACCAAGCTTCTGCACGAGGACGATCGCGTGAAGATCTGGGAAATGCGGCTGGAGCCTGGGCAGGAAAGCGACGCCCATCAGCATCTGCTCGATCATATCATCGTGGTGATCGAGGGAGAGCGGATCGCGGGCATTCCCCATGAGCAGGCGACGGGCCGCTCGGCGCGCTATATCGAGGCGGACGTCAAGCCCGGCCAATGGTATCGCCAGAAACGCGGCGGCATCGAGGTGGCGAAGAATATCGGCGGCACCCTGTTTCGCGAACTTCTGATCGAGCTAAAGGACTGAGCCGATGGCGGATCGCACCTCCAGCAGCTTCGGCCATCTCGCGCTCCATTATCGCGAAGCTGAAGACGGGCCGCGCGCGGCGCGCCTGCTGGAAGCGCTCGGCTTCTCGCCGAGCTATTCGACCGAAGGCGCGGGCGGACGATTCTGGCATTTCGTGATCGATCCGCAAGCGGAGGGCGGGACGGATCGCATCCTCTACCTGATCCGCATGCCCGCGCCGCTTCGAGCGGTCTATGACGCGATCGATGTGGGCCTGACGGGCTCCGCCGAAGTGGCGGCGCTGCGCGAGGCGCAGGCGAAGGATCCGGAACTCGGCTTCCACGCGGCGGTGCTGATGCACTCGCTCGAAGAGCTGGAGGCGTTGGTGCAGCGCGTGGCGGCCATCGCCGCCGAGGATCCCGAGCTGGCGGGGCGGGTACGGCTGACGCTCAATCGCGCGCGTCCGGGCACGCCGGCGGTCGATGCGCGGATGGATGCCTCGCCGGTGTTCGCGCAGGCGACGCGGCATACCTACGGTCCCAACGGGGTGCAGGTGTTCGTCGAGACCGACCTGATCGCGGGCGGCCCGATGGGCGACAATTGGGTTTTCGAATTCGATTATGTATTCCCGGGCTATGAGGAAAACATCCTCAACCG
This sequence comes from Sphingomonas bacterium, assembly GCF_903644055.1. Taxonomy (GTDB): domain Bacteria; phylum Pseudomonadota; class Alphaproteobacteria; order Sphingomonadales; family Sphingomonadaceae; genus Sphingomonas_I. Next base: position 24,803 of record NZ_CAHJXD010000140.1, read on the forward strand.
CCCGACCCCCAAGGCCCCGTTGGTCTCCGCCTGACGACCAGCGCCGGCAGGACAAGCGGATCAGATGCGCGGATGCCGATGCGGGATGATGGTGCCCAGGGGCGGAGTCGAACCACCGACACGACGATTTTCAGTCGTCTGCTCTACCACTGAGCTACCCGGGCTTGGGCTCTTCGCAGAACCGAGCGGCGCCTATAGGGACTAGCCCTCGTCCCTGTCCAGCCCATCCAGCGTTTCGGGATCGGCAGGCGGCCCGGGCAGGCGATGGCCTTCCGAAAGCCATTGCAGAAGGTCACGATCCTTGCAGCCCTGGCCGCAGAAAGGGGCGTAAGCGGCGATGGCGGGCTTGCCGCAATTCGGGCAGCCTTCTCTAGGCATGGTCGCGCTGGGCATGGCCCGCCGATATGGGACGCCCGGCTTCGGCCCGCAAGCGAAGCGCCGTCCCGGTGCGGCGGCGGAGTTCCTCCAGCCAGGCCGGATTTGCCTCCAGCCGATCGATGACGACGGGTGCCGCCACCAGCTCGACGGAGCCTCGCCCGCCGGCGCGTTCGGCGCGGCGCAGCAGGCCGCGCGCGGCAAAACCGATGCGATCGGCGGCGATCCGCTCCATCAGCGAGGGGCGCGTGCGGCGGCGGACGATCTGAAGAAAGCCGAAGCCGTTGACCGCGGTGCGCTCGAACGGCTGCGGCAGCACCTGATCCAGCGCCTCGGCGGCGGCGATGCGATCGGCACGCGCGGGGGTGGTCGGCAGATCGATGCCGATCGATCCGGCGAGATCGAAACGGCGGATCGTCTCCCCCGCCAGCTTCGCGCCCGCGACCGCGAGCGCCGCGGCGGCCCCGCCGCCATCGACATCGATCAGCACCATTGCCGGCGTCAGGCTGATGTGCAGCAGCGCCGATGGACGCGCGACGAGGCCGCTTGCCGCCTCCTCCAATAGCTCCGACCAGCCATGCTCCTCGAGCGTATCGGCGGCGGCGCGAAGCGGTTCGACGGCGAAGCCCGTGGCGACGATCTGCGCCAGCAGATCGGGGCCGGGCGCGGGCACGCCCTCCGCGAGTAAGCGCACGCGCATCGGCTTGGCGCGGTGCGCCTCGCCCAGCGCTTCGCGGATCACCTCCACCATCAGCTTGCAGCCCTCGGCAAGGCTAGGAGGAAGATCGAGGATCTCCGCCTCCAGGCCGTCGGCAAGCAGAACCCTGCCCCGGCCGGTGGCATCGGCGCGCGCGCGCAGCCGCGCCTCGGCGATCGTACCGACCCGAGGGCCATCGCCTTCGGGCTCGATCCGCGCTTCGAGGATGCGGCCGCGATCCACGAGCGCGGCGCGGGCCTCGCCGATGCCGGCCTCGTAGAGCCAGCGCGGCATTTCAGCCGTGCGGCAACGACAGGCCGGCGGCGATCAGCAGCGCGCGGGTTTCGAACAAAGGCAGTCCGACGACGCCGGAATGGCTTCCCGAAAGCGCGCGGACGAAGCCTTCCGCAGCACCCTGGATCGCGTAGCCGCCCGCCTTGCCGATGCCTTCGCCGCTTACCGCATAGCGCTCGATCGTCGCGGCGGTGAGCGGGCCGAAGATGACGATGCTGATCGAAAGGCGGTGCCGCGCGACGCCGCCCGCATCGATCACGGTGAGCGCGGTCAGCACGCGATGGCGGCGCCCGGACAGCAGTTTCAGGCAAGCGCGGACCGCATCGGCGTCGGCCGCCTTGGGCAGGATACGGCGCCCCGCGGCGACCACCGTATCCGCAGCGAGCACGATCGCGCCGGCATGGCGGGCGGCGACCACGGCGGCCTTTTCGGCGGCAAGCCTGCGGGCATGTTCGGCGGGCAATTCGGCGCCTCCTGGCGCTTCGTCGATCTCGGCGGGGTCTATCGCATCGGGGACGATGCCGATTCGCGCCAGCAGATCGAGACGGCGCGGGCTGGCCGAGGCCAGCACCAGCCGAGGTGTCGGTGCCCGTTCCGGATTCCGGCCAGCACCGGGACGATCATCGCCCGCGGCGCTGGTCACTTGAAGCGGTAGGTGATCCGGCCCTTGGTCAGATCATAGGGCGTGAGCTCGCACAGCACCTCATCGCCGACGAGCACGCGGATGCGGTTCTTGCGCATCTTGCCGGCGGTATGGCCGAGGATCTCATGATCATTCTCGAGCCGCACGCGGAACATCGCATTGGGCAGAAGCTCGACCACCTGGCCGCGCATTTCGAGCAGTTCTTCCTTGGCCAAACAATGCCTCAGTCTGTTTCGGAGGATGGGAAATCGGCGCCGCCCTTAGCCGCTGAAGGCTGAAAAGGGAAGCGAGCCGCGCCCCGGAGATGGGGAGGCCAGGCCCGGTTTGCCAGCGGCGATTGCGCGAAAGCTGCAAACGCCCTTATAGGCACAGCGATGGTTCGCTTTTCGTTCTGTGGTGTCGAGCTCGCCTTGTTGCCGTCCGGCGCGCTGTTCTGGCCGGCGCGGGCGGCGCTGCTGGTCGCCGATCTGCACTTCGAGAAAGCGAGCTGGTATGCCGGCGGCGGGCAGATGTTGCCGCCCTACGATACGATCGCGACGCTCGCCGCGCTGGAGGCGGAGGTCGCAGCGACGCAGGCGCGCGAAATCTGGTGCCTGGGCGACAGTTTTCACGACAGCGACGGCTGCGATCGATTGCCGCCGCACGCTCAAGCGACGCTCCGCGAGCTGACCGCCGCGACCGCCTGGACATGGATCAGCGGCAATCACGACGCGGCGGCGCGCGGCCTTGCCGACCATTGCGGCGGGCGCGTTATCGAGGAAGCCGAGGTCTGCGGGCTGTTGCTGCGCCATCAGGCCGACCCGCGCGAGACGCGGCCCGAGCTTTCGGGCCACTTCCACCCCAAGCTGCGACTCCGCCACAAGGGGCGGCAGGTCGCACGGCGCTGTTTCGTGGCGAGCGGCACCAAGCTGATCCTGCCCGCCTTTGGCACGCTCACCGGCGGGCTCGACGCCTGCGATCCGGCGATCCGCAACGCGATCGGCGCGCCCGCGCAGGCGCTGGTGCCGCTCGCCGACCGGCTGTTGCGCTTCCCGCTCGCGGCTTAAGGCTGTCTGTTTAAGCTGAACGTCACCCCAGCGAAAGCTGGGGTCTCCCAAAACGGGGCCGCGGTTTCTGGACGAGATGTCGGCTTCCGCCGGCATGACGGAACAGGAAAGGGACTAGCCCCGCACCAGCACCGGCCTTTCGCGCCACAGTTGCGGGTAGAGCTTCTTGAGCGCGGCCAACTTGGGAAGATCGTTGTAGCGGATATAGCCCGCATCGGGGTGCAGGGTCAGATAATCCTGATGATAGCCCTCGGCGGCGTAGAAGGGCTGCGCGGGCTCGATCCGCGTGACGATCGGCCGCTTCCAGAGACGCGCCTGTCTGAGCTGGCTGAGATAGGCCTGCGCGACCCTGGCCTGCGCGGCGTTCTGCGGGAACAGCGCCGAGCGATACTGCGTCCCGCTGTCCGGCCCCTGCGCGTTGAGCTGGGTGGGATCGGCGACGACCGAGAAATAGACGCGCAGCAGATCGGCATAGCTGACGACGCGCGGATCGAAGGTGACGCGGACCGACTCGGCGTGGCCGGTGTCCCCGTCCGAGACGCGATCATAGTGGGCATTGCCCGCCGCGCCGCCGGTGAAGCCCGAAACCGCGCCGGTCACGCCCTTCACATGCTGGAACACGCCCTGCACGCCCCAGAAGCAGCCGCCGGCGAATATGGCGGTTTCGGATGGCGCGTTCGAAGCTACGGATACCAAGGGCGCGGGCGCGTTGACCGCAGTCTCGGCCGAGAGCGAGGAGGCGCCGCCCACCAGGGCATAGCCGACCCCCAAAGCAGCAACGCCGGTGAGCAGACGAAAGGCGACATTGGACATCGGACAGAGCTCCAGGATTCGCCCCTGTATATAGGAGGTCGCGCGGCGCCTGCTAGCGCAGCGCCGCGCAGGCGGTCTGGATTCGCGTGCAGGCTTCGGTCAGCACCTCCTCGGACGTCGCATAGCTTACCCGGAACGCAGGTGACAGGCCGAACGCGGCACCGTGGACCGCCGCCACCCGCGCCTCATCGAGGAAATAGTCGATCAGCGCCTCGTCGGTATCGATCGTCTTGCCCGTGGGCGTCGACTTGCCGATCAGCCCCGTGACTTCGGGATAGACGTAGAAGGCGCCGTCGGGACGCGGGCACTGCACGCCTTCGATCTGGTTGAGCATCGCGCAGACCAGATCGCGCCGCCGTTCGAACGCGGCATTGCGTTCGATCAGGAAATCCTGCGGGCCGTTGAGTGCCGCCACCGCCGCCGCCTGGCTGATCGAGCAGGGGTTGGAGGTGGATTGCGACTGGAGCTTGCTGATCGCCTTGATCAGCGGCTGCGGCCCGCCCGCGAAGCCGATCCGCCACCCCGTCATCGAATAGGCCTTCGAGCAGCCATTGACGGTCAGCGTCCGCTCGTAGAGCTCCGGACAGACCTGCGCGATCGTGGTGAACTGGAAATCGCCGTATATGATATGCTCGTACATATCATCGGCCATCACCCAGACGTGTGGGTGGCGGACGAGCACCGCGCCCAGCGCATTCAGCTCCGTCTCGGTATAAGCGGCGCCGGTCGGGTTGGAGGGCGAGTTGAGGATCAGCCATTTGGTGGCCGGCGTGATCGCCGCCTCGAGCTGCTCGGGCAGCAGCTTGTAGCCTTGCGCCGCGCCCGCCGCCACGAACACCGGCGTGCCGCCACAGAACTGGACGATATCGGGATAGGAGACCCAATAAGGCGCCGGCACGATCACCTCGTCGCCCGCCTCGACCGTCGCGACGAGCGCGTTGAACAAGGTCTGCTTGCCGCCCGAATTGACGCTGATCTGCGCCGGCGCATAGGTAAGGCCGTTGTCGCGCGCGAATTTGGCGGAGATCGCCGCCTTGAGTTCGGCGGTGCCATCGACATTGGTATATTTGGTCTGGCCCGCGCGGATCGCGGCGATCGCCGCCTCCTTGACGAAATCGGGCGTGTCGAAATCGGGTTCGCCCGCGGCGAGGCCGATCACCGCGATGCCCTTGGCCTGGAGCTCGATCACGCGCGAGGTCATCGCGAGCGTCGGCGAGGGCGTGATGCGATCGAGGGCGGCCGAGAGCAGCGGCATGGTTGAGGATCCTGTTCCGAGGGAGGCGCGCGGCCTATAGCCCCGCCCATCGCGGCGCGGCAACCGCCCGGTCAGGCGAGCCGCGCGCCGATCAACCCGCGCAGCGCGTTGCCGATCAGGAAACCTTCGGCCAGGTCTTCCGGGCGGAGATCGCCCTCGATCGCCTCGCCCGCGGCGATCAGCGCATCGCGCAGCACGCCGGGGAGCATCGGGCGTGACAGCGGCGGGGTCAAGAGCCTGCCATCGGCGCGGCGGACGAACAGCGAGGTGAAGCTGCCCTCGGTGACGAAGCCCTGGGTGTCGACGAACGCGACTTCGAACGTGCCGGCGGCGGCGCGGGCGCGATCGTAGAAGCGGCGGTCGCTGGTCTTGTGGAGGAGACGGATGTCGGCGGGATCGACCGGCAGCGGCGCCAGCGTCACCGTGACGGCGCCGGTCGGCGGCTGGGGAAGCGGCGTCACCGCGATCGCCAGCGCCCCCGATCGGGCGAGGCGCACGCGCACGCGCATCCCGACGGCAAGCCGGAAGGTCGCGGCGTGAAGCTCGTTGCGCGCGGCGTGGCGATCGAAGGCGAAGCCGAACGTGTCGGCGCTGGCCTTGAGGCGGGCGAGGTGGCGTTCGCATTCGAGCAGCCCTTCCACGGGATCGAAGCGCATCGTCTCGAGCAGATCGAAGCCCGGCGCGCCGGCGTTCAGGAAGGCGCCCTTGGCGAGGCATTCGGCCCATTCGTCGGGCGCGGTCGAATCGGCGACGATGCCGGAGCCCAGCCCGATCGATGCGGTATCGCCGCCTTCCTCGATGACCAATGTGCGGATCGCGACGTTGAACGCGGCATCGCCGTTCGGAGCAAGAGCGCCGATCGCGCCCGTGTAGGCGCCCCGCGCGCGTTGCTCCAGCGCCGCGATCGCCGCCATCGCGCGCAGCTTGGGAGCGCCGGTGATCGAACCGCAAGGAAACAGCGCCTCGATCGCGGCGACCGCGTCCTGCCCGGCGGCGAGATCGGCTTCGATGGCGGAGACCATTTGCAGCACCGTCGGATACCGCTCGACCGTGAACAGTTCGGGCACGCACACGCTGCCCGGCCGCGCCACCCGCGCGATATCGTTGCGCAGCAGATCGACGATCATCAGATTCTCGGCGCGCTGTTTGGGATCGGCGGCGAGCGCCTCGGCGCTCGCATCATCCTCGGCGGGCGTGCCGCCGCGCCTGCTCGTGCCCTTCATCGGCCGCGCGGCGATGCGGCGACCATCGATCCGGAAAAACAGCTCGGGCGAGAAGGAGAGCAGCCAGCGCGCGCCATCATGGACGATCGCGCCGCGGCCCGCGCCGGCCGCCGCGCGCAGGCGGGCGTAGAGCGCGAGCGGATGGCCGCCGATCCGGACGCGGTTGGGAAAGCTGAGGTTGAGCTGGTAAACCTCGCCCGCCGCGATCAGCGCCTGTGCCTCGGCGAACGCGCGGGCGTAGGCCGGATAATCGATCAGCGGCTCGGGCGGCATGCAGAAGGCGCCGGCCGGATCGGGGAACGGCGGCGCGTCATAAGGATCGGCGCGATCGAACAGGCCGAACCACAGCAGTGGCCCCGATGCCGACGGGAAGGCCGGCGTGCCGACGAACGCGCCACCGGCTTCGTAGGTCATATAGCCGGCGGCGTGATGGCCGGCGGCAAGTGCCGCCCGGAGCCGAGCGAGAGCCGGCCGAACTTCATCGGGGGTCGCGGCGGAAATGATCTCGACGGGATCGGTATAAAGCGTCCCGTGCCCGCCGGGCCGCGCATCATCCAGCAAGACGAAAGGACCGCGCACGGGCAGCATCGCTGCCGCCCATGGCGCGGTCCGGTCGATCAGGCAATGGCGGCTGCCGTTGCCGATACCGTTCTACATCGCGGGCATCGCGTTGAGCATCGAGATATGCTCCTGCACCACGGGCACGATCTTGCCGGCGGTCGCCTTCAGCGCGGGCTTGTCGCCGGTCGTGGCGTAATCCTGCTGGGTTTCGAGCGCCATCTGATGCGCGGTCTTCTGCTGGCTGACGTACAGCATGTCACGATCCATTCCCTTCGCCGCCGTAAGCTTAGCGATCATCATCTTCTGGTCGGCGGACAGCATCGGCGGCTTGGGCGTGATGCCGGACTTGATCGCGGCGGCCTTCACCATGCTGGTGCTCTTGCCATGATCGGTCACCATCATGTCGGCGAAACCGCGTACCTTGGCATTCTTGGTCGATTGCAGCACCAAAGTCGCAGATTTTTTCTCGAAGAGATCGCTGGCCCCCGCCTTCATCAGATATTCGGAGGTCGGCAGCGCATTGGCGACGCCCGCGATGGAAGCCGAGGCGGCGAGCGCGAGGGCGATATGTGTGCGGATCATGGTAAACCTTTCCTGTTGGCGCGCGAAGAACGTCTTTGCGATCAAATGGTTCGCGCCAATCGCTTGCCCTCCGCCCCGGTGCACGCCATCTCTCCGCCATGACCACCGAACCTCCGCTGCGCGCCGCCATCATCCCGGTCACGCCGTTGCAGCAGAATTGCAGCCTGATCTGGTGCACCCGGACGATGAAAGGCGCGTTCGTCGATGCCGGCGGCGATCTCGATCGGCTCAAGGCGGCGGCCGAGCAGGCCGGCGTGACGATCGAGAAACTGCTCGTGACGCATGGCCATATCGATCATTGCGGCGGCACCGGCATCCTGGCGCGCGAACTAGGCGTGCCGATCGAGGGGCCGCAGGAGGAGGATCGCTTCTGGATTTCTCGTCTCGGCGATGACGGCCGCAACTATGGGATTGCGGGCGAATCGTTCGAGCCCGATCGCTGGCTGGAAAATGGCGATCGGGTGACGGTGGGCGAACTCGTGCTCGATGTCCTCCACTGCCCCGGCCATACGCCCGGCCACGTCGTCTTCCACCATGCGCCGTCCAAGCTGGCGATCGTCGGCGACGTGCTGTTCCAGGGATCGATCGGCCGCACCGATTTTCCGCGCGGCAATCATGCCGATCTGATCGAGGCGATCACCGGCAAGCTCTGGCCGCTGGGCGGCGATACCGCCTTCATCTGCGGCCACGGCCCGATGTCGACCTTCGCGCACGAGCGGCAGGGCAACCCCTTCGTGGCCGACCGGGTGCTGGCGCGCGCCTAGCGCGGGCTGAGATAGACCAGCGCGATCGCGTAGCCCGAAAGCCCGATCAGCACCGCCCAGGTGACGAGCGCGCCGCCCGCACGAAACGGATTGGGCGCCGGGCGCTCCATCCCGAACGGGTGCGCCACGCGCGCGACGAGATAGACGATCGCGACGATCCACAGCCATTGCATCGGCCCGCGCGCATATTCGATCAGCCCGAGCAGGATCAGGAAGAAGGGGGTATATTCGACGAAATTGGCGTGCGCGCGCATCCGCGCGAGCATCAGCGGATGGCTGCCGTCGCCGATGTCCACCTTGCCCTTGATCCGCACCTGCGCGCAGCGGAAGGCGAGCCAGACGTTAAGAAGGGTTGCGGCCGCGGCCATGGTGAGCGTGATCGGCAGCGTCATTCGGGCGTCCTCATCCTGTCATGCTCCTGTGCCACAGGGTGGAGTGCGCTTGCAACGCGGGCGAACTTCGGTATAGGCGGCGATCGTTCGCGACGGCCCGGCCAGCGCACTTTCCGGATGACCTTCGGTGAGCGGCGTCAGGCATGGGTTCGTCGCGTATTTTCTTGCAGCAGATACAGGTGCCGAAATGGCCGTCCCAAAGAGAAAAACCTCGCCCTCGCGGCGGAACATGCGCCGCAGCCACCATGCGCTGGAAGTCGCGGCATTTCAGGAATGCCCGAACTGCGGCGAGCTGAAACGCCCGCACAATCTCTGCGGCCATTGCGGCCACTATAACGGGCGCGAGATCCTCCCGGTCGAGGCCTGAGCCGATCGGTGCCTGAGACGTGGGTGCGATGAACGGGCCGCGTCTCGCGATCGATGCGATGGGCGGGGATAACGGGCCCGCGGCGCCCGTCGCCGGCGTGGCGCTCGCAGTCTCCCGCGATCCCTCGCTGCGCTTCCTGCTATTCGGCGACAAAGCGGCGGTCGCGGCCGAGGTCGCCCGGCATCCCGCCCTCAGCGGCCATGTCGAGATCGTCCATGCGGCCGAAGCGATCACCGGCGACGACAAGCCCAGTCAGGCGATTCGCCGTGCGCGCACCACATCGATGGGCCTGGCGATCCAGGCGGTGAAGGAGGGTCGCGCCGATGCCGCGGTTTCGGCGGGCAATACCGGCGCGCTGATGGCGATGTCCAAGCTCGCGCTGCGCACGGTCAAGGGGATCGACCGGCCGGCGCTCGCGGCGCTGCTGCCGACGCTGGGCGAGCATGATCTCGTGATGCTCGATCTCGGCGCCAATACCGAATGCGATGCGGCGAACCTCGTCCAGTTCGCGGTGATGGGTGCCGCCTATGCGCGGATCGTCCATGGCATCGCGCGGCCCCGCGTCCGCCTGCTCAACATCGGCACCGAGGAATTGAAGGGCACCGACGAGCTCAAGCAGGCCGCCGCCGCCTTGCGCGAAGCGCAGCATCTGCCGCTGGCGTTCGACGGCTTCATCGAAAGCGATCGCTTGGGCCGCGCGGAAGCCGACGTGATCGTCTCGGACGGTTTTTCGGGCAATATCGCGCTCAAGACGATGGAGGGCACCGCGCGCTTCGTCACCGATCTGCTGCGCCGCGCCTTCACCAGCTCGTTCCGATCCAAGGCGGGCTTCCTGCTGTCGAAGCCGGCGGTCCATCTGCTGCGCGTCCAGCTCGATCCCAACAATCATAACGGCGCGGTCTTTCTGGGGCTCAACGGCGTCGTCGTGAAGAGCCATGGCAGCGCCAGCGCCAAGGGCATAGCCAATGCGATCGAGGTGGCGGGCAAGCTCGCGCGGCAGGGCATCGTCAGCCGCATCGTCGAGGATCTGCGCAAGATTCCCGCAAGCCCGATCGAGAGCGCGGCACACGCGTGAGCGAGGTATCGGGCAGCATCGCGACCGCGACCGCGCGGCGGGCGATCATTCTCGGCACCGGCTCCGCGCTCCCGGCGCGGCGGGTGAGCAATGCCGAGCTCGCCGAAACCGTCGACACCTCCGACGAATGGATCGTCGAGCGGACCGGCATCCGCGCGCGCCATATCGCGGGCGAAGGGGAGACGACCGCCACCCTGGGCGCCGAAGCCGCGCGCCTCGCGCTGGAGGCGGCGGGGATCGAGGCCGCCGAGATCGGCCTGATCATTCTCGCCACCGCGACCCCCGACCAGACCTTCCCCGCCTCCGCCACCAAGGTGCAGGATTTGCTCGGCATTCGCGATTGCGTCGCGTTCGATGTCGCCGCGGTCTGCTCGGGCTTCCTATACGCGCTTTCGGTCGCCGAGAGCATGATCCGGGGCGGCACGGCGGACAAGGCGCTGGTGATCGGATCAGAGACCTTCAGCCGCATCCTCGACTGGGAGGATCGCACCACCTGCGTATTGTTCGGCGACGGCGCGGGCGCGGTGGTGCTCGGCGCCGAGGAGCGGAGCGATCGCGGCGTGCTTTCGGTCGCGCTGCACGCCGACGGGCGGCACAACCAATTGCTCTATGTGGATGGCGGCCCGTCGACCACGGGCACGGTCGGCAAGCTCCGGATGAAGGGGAAAGAGGTGTTCCGCCACGCGGTGGTCAACCTCGCCGCCGTGCTGACCGAGGCAATCGAAAAGGCGGGGCTGGAGCTGGCCGAGGTCGATTGGGTGGTGCCGCACCAGGCCAACCGCCGGATCCTCGACGCGACCGCGCGCAAGCTCGGCCTCGCGCCCGAAAAGGTGATCGTCACGGTCGACGAACATGCCAATACCTCGGCCGCATCGGTGCCGCTCGCCTTCGACGCCGCGGTGCGCGACGGACGGATCAAGCGCGGCGATCTGATCGTGTTCGAGGCGATGGGCGGCGGCTTCACCTGGGGGGCGGCGGTCGTGCGTTTCTAGGCTCTTGTTGCCGCCAGCCTGCCTGGGTTAGGAATATGGTCGGATAGGGGAAATAATGACCGACTCGGGAACTTTGACGCGCGCCGATCTGGCGGAGGTGCTGCACGGCGAGATCGGGCTTTCGCGCGCCGCCTGCGCCGATATCGTGGAGCGCACGCTGGCGCACATGTGCCACGCCATGTCGACGGGCCACAATGTCAAGATTTCGGGTTTCGGCACCTTCGTGCTGCGCGACAAGGCGCAGCGGATCGGCCGCAACCCCAAGACCGGCCAGGAAGTGCCGATCGCTCCGCGCCGCGTGCTGACCTTCCGCGCCAGCCAATCGATGCGCGACCGCATCGTCCAGGCCGGCTGAGGCAGAAGCATATGGCGCCGCCGGAGAAAGCCGAGGGCGCGTTTTGGACGATCAGCGAAGTCGCCGGCGAACTCGGACTGCCGCAGCATATCCTGCGCTATTGGGAGACGCGCTTCCCGCAATTGAAGCCGCTGCAACGCGCGGGCAACCGCCGCTACTATCGGCCCGCCGACGTCGCCCTGGTCAGGCGCATCCAGCAATTGCTCGCCAGGGAAGGCTATACCGTGCGCGGCGTGCAGAAATTGCTCGCCGAGGATGACCGCAAGGCGGTCCCCGTGCCTGCCCTCCAAGACCGCGACGGCACGATCAAGGCGATCCGCGACGGGCTGGCGCTGGCGCTGGTCGAGGATGCGCGGCTGACGCTTTAGGCTCCGATCCAGCAAGGCTAGAGTCTGTCCTGTTGGCGTTGAACTCTCGTCACCCCGGCTCAAGGCCGGGGTGACGTTTCAGCTTGAGCAAGACAGCCTCTAATGGGAGTAAGACACCATCCAGCTCTATGGCTGATCGGGCCCGAACGCGGGATCGAGATCGCGCGGGCGGACGAAGCGGCGCAGCCGGCCCGCTCCCGGCGTCACATCGGCCCAGTGGGGCGAATCCAGATCGATCTGCGCGACGCTGGCGGTGGGATATTTCTCCTCGACCGCGCTGCGATCGCCATCGGCTTGTGCGGGCACGAGCATCAGCACCAATTCTTCCAGCCCCGGATTGTGCCCGACCAGCAGGAGATCGTCGGCTTCGTCGGGCACCTCGTGGATCAGATCGAGCAGTTCATCGGCGGTGGCGAGGTAGATGCGCCTTTCCCAGGCGGGCTCGATCCCCGGCCCATAGCCGGCCGACACCTCCTCCAAAGTCTCGGCGACACGCACCGCGGGCGAGGCGATGACGCGATCGAAGTGCGTGCCGCCCTCGCGGAGATGCTTGCCGATCGCGCGCGCGGCGCGGCGGCCCTTGGTGTTGAGCCGCCGATCGAAATCGCGCGCGACGAGGCCATCGTCGCCCGATTTCGCGTGTCGCAGCAATGTCAGCCGTTTCATCCCCGCCCCATCACCACGTCGTTTCCCGCCTGATGCCCTAAAGCGGACGGGCACGAAAGCCGCTCCGCGACTCGGGATACCGCTTCTTCGAGAGAAACGCGTGACACGCGAACGCCGGGCGGGAAGGCATCGAGCAGGCGCGATGGCGTCGCGGCGGAAAGCAGCACGAACGATCCGCGATCGCCGGCGCGGCGGATCAGCCGCCCGAAGCCCTGCGCGAGCTTCGCCTTGACCAGCCTTTCGTCATAGGCGCTGCCCCCGCCCGCCGCCCGGCGCGCGGCATGCAGAACGGTGGGACGCGGCCACGGCACGCCCTCCAGGATTACCAGCCGCAGCGAATCGCCCGGCACATCGACACCGTCGCGCAAGGCATCGGTGCCGAGCAGCGATGCGCGCGGATCGTCGCGGAAGATATCGACCAAGGTGCCGGTGTCGATCGGATCGACATGTTGCGCGTAGAGCGGCAGCCCGGCGCGCGCGAGGCGATCGGCGATCCGCGCATGGACCGCCTTGAGCCGCTGGATCGCGGTGAACAGCCCGAGCGCGCCGCCGCCCGCCGCCTCGATCAGCCGCGCATAGCCACCCGCCAGCGCGGGGAGATCGCCGCGCCGGATATCGGTAACGATCAGCACCTCGGCCTGGCTCGCATAATCGAACGGGCTCGGCACCGAGAAGCGCATCGGTTCGCGATCGAGATGGACAGCACCGCTGCGCGCCTCCGCGACCTGCCAGTCGCCGCCGTTGGTCAGCGTCGCCGAGGTGACGATCAGCCCGTGCGCGGGCTTGAGCACGACCTCCGCGAGCGGGCGCGTCGGATCGAGCCAGCGGCGGTGCAGCCCGACGTCATATTCGCGCCCTTCGACGCGATCGACCGCCAGCCAATCGACGAAATCGGGATCGGTCGGCCCGCCCAGCCGCGTGAGCAACGCCACCCACGCACCGAGCAATTGGGTGCGATGCGCGAGCCCGTAGATCGCGCCATCGACGCGCGCGCGCGCCGCGCTGTCGAGCCAGTCGGGCGCATCCTCCAGCACCGCCTGCAGCCGCTGGCGCAGCCGCGCGAGCGGGCGGACGAGCGATTCGAGCGCCTCGGTGGCGGTGGCGGCGGCCTCGATCAGCGGTGCCTCCAGCTCGGAGGCGTGAGTTTCGAGGCCGTAGCCCGCGTCGGCGGCGCTGGCGCGCGCGTAGACCGCGGTGCGCACCGCCGCGAGCAGCTTTTCGATCGGGCCGAGCGGCAGCTCCTCGACCAGCCTGCCCAGCCAGCCGTCGCCGGGAAGCAGCAGCGCGGCATCGCGCGCCTGCTCGATCGCGCGCGCGCCCTCCTCGTCATAGGAGGCGACGTCGAGCAGGCGCGCGGCGAGCCCGCGCCGCCGCCCGCGCGCCTTGCTTTCCGGGCCGATGATCCAGCGGCGCAGCTCGATCGCCTCCTGCCCGCTCAGCACCGCCGCGAAGGTCGAGTCGGCGGCGTCGAAGACGTGATGGCCCTCGTCGAAGATCAGGCGGGCCAGCGACTCTCCGGTCTCGGCGCGGCGCGCGGCGGCGGTCATCACCAGGGCATGGTTGGCGATCACCAGATCGGCGGCTTCGGACGCGCGCGCCGATCGCTCGATGAAGCAGCGGCGATAGTGCGGGCAGCCCGCGTGGATGCACTCGCCGCGCCGATCGGTCAGCGCGGTCGCGCCCGCGCGGCGGAACAGCGTGGGCAGCCAGCCGGGGAGATCACCGCCGACCATATCGCCGTCGCGGCTGTAGGCGGCCCAGCGCGCCACCAGTTGCGCGAGGATCGCCGCGCGCCCCTGGAAGCCGCCCTGCAACGCATCCTCGAGGTTGAGCAGGCAGAGATAATTCTCGCGCCCCTTGCGGACGACGACCTTTTCGCGGCGCTGCGCGGAATCGGGGAAGACGCGCGCGCTTTCGGCGGCGAGCTGGCGTTGCAGCGCCTTGGTGTAGGTCGAGATCCACACCGCCCCCTGCGCGCGATCCGCCCACAGCGCCGCCGGCGCGAGATAGCCGAGCGTCTTGCCGATCCCCGTCCCCGCCTCGGCGAGCAGCATGTGCGGCTGGCCGGTGACGACACGCGGATCGAACGCGCGCGCGGCGGCGGCGGTATAATCGCGCTGGCCCTGGCGGGTTTCCGCGCCCGCCCCGGTCAGTCCCTCGAGCGCGCCGACCGCATGCTCGGGATCGAGCCGGATCGGCAGCGGCGCGGGGCGCGGAGGCGCATCCTCCCATTGCGGCAGCTTGGAAAAGAGCCACGCTTCGGCCTGCGGCGGGCGCGGAATGCGCGGCGCGACGAGGCTCGCCCACGGCCAGCGCATCCGGCCGAGCGTCTGTGCCGAGGTCCAGCCGCCGCCGCGCTCGGGCCAGCCCGGATGCCCGAGCGTCGCCAGCATGGCGCCTGCCG
>NZ_CAHJXD010000141.1 GCF_903644055.1 Sphingomonas bacterium
GCTGCCGCCGCCCCGCGGCAGGCCGGCCAGCATCGCCTCGAACGCCGCCTTGCGCGGTATCGACTTGCCGATGTTGGTATCGCCCGCCAAGACATAAGGCGCGTCGCGATCGAGATTGGCGGTGAGGAACTTGCCGATCGTTTCGACCTGGCGATCGAACGCGCCGTTCCAGCGCGCCTTGGAAACGCCCGAGGCGTCCTTGGAGTTCATGTGGGTGGCGATCACGGTGACGGGCTTGTCCGATCCCGGCACGGCGATCTCGGCGAGCAGCACGCCCTTGTTGGCGATGCAGTCATAGCCCGCGCACGCCCAAGCCGGGAAAGCCACGCGCCTGACGCGGACGATCGGATAATCGGAAAGGATGGCGAGGCCGCTGCCGCGCCACTTGCCCACGGTCTCGCCCTTGATCAGGCGGGCATGACCGACGAACGCACGATCGGCATCGGTCATCGGCTCGTCGTTTCGGAGATCGCGATCGGGGCCGAGCGCCGTGTAACGATAGCCCGCCTGCTCGCCGATCGCCTGCTGGGCACTGCCGAAGGCTTCCTGCAGGACCACGACGTGCGGCTGCTGCCCCTCGGCACGAAGCGCGGCGAGCCGCTCCGCGATGCGCCGGGCGGCGCCGCTGCGGCCCGTCGCGAAGGGAAAGGGCAGGCCCTCGACATTGTAGGTCAGCACCGACAGCCCGGTCGGCGCCGGCGCGACGGCGTGCCGATTGAGCGGCATCAGGCCGTCCTGCGCCTCGGCCACCGCCGCGACCGTGACCAGCGCCGCCGCCACGCCGACCGTCAGCCGCCACGTCGACCGCCCCCCCAGGCGCCGCACACGATCAAAAGCGTGTGCCACCCCCGTCGCGCCAAACGCAACCCGCATCGCCGAACCTCAACAGAAAGGTGGGACAGCCCCGCGCCATCCTCGCCGCTTTCCCAACCAAGACGTCGCCGGTCCACGTTGACCACACCTAAGCGCACAGCATCAGCCGAATGATCCGCGATAGCCGGGTGATGCTCCCGGACGGCGCGCCGGAACGGCTAGGACGGATCGATATTTAGGATTCCCAATCGGTTGAATGTCTGATTCATGAGGTTCCGTGTTTTGACGCGGAGCGGTCGATGGGCATCAAGCGATACGAGTTGAGCGAGGAGCAGTGGCGGAAGATCGAGGCGCTGCTGCCCGGTAAGGTCGGCGATCGAGGCCGGACGGGATCGGATAACCGATTGTTCATGAAGCGATGCTTCAGCACTTCCGCCGCTTCGCCACTCGCTACGACCGCCGGACAATCCACTTTACCGGCTTCGTCCACCTCGCCGCATCCATGATCTGGCTACGCTAAATGTCGATCCGTCCTAAGCGTACCGGCGATACAGGGGCTGGAAGGGCGATCTCCAGGCTGGCGAAAGCCTGATCGCAGGTGGTGGCGCGGCCTTGCTGCTCAAGAAGATCTTTCCCGAGGAGCGATCCGACCACAGCGATTGCAAGGGCTTCCCCTCCGGCCATAGCGCCGAGGCGTTCGCGGCCGCCGCGACGCTCGAGAATCGATACGGCCGGAAGGCGGGGCTGCCGGCGTTCGCATTGGCGAGCCTTGCGACGGCGCGGGTCGAAGGGCGCAAGCATCACTGGTGCGATGTCGTTGCAGGGCGGCGATCGGATCGGGCAGTGGCCTCCTGCTGACATCGCGCCACAGCCAGGCAGTCCGGCTGACGCCTGGGGTGACAGCGATGGCGGCGGAGTCTCAATGGCGGCACGCTTCTGAGGAATATTATCCACTGCCGATGGCGATCCCGGCCGCCAGCACCAGCGCGCCGCCGAGCATCACCTTCGCGACGGCCGAGAGCGGCGGGGCCTCCATGTAGCGATACTGGATCCAGGCTATCAGGCCGAGCTCGATCGCCACGACGAACGCGGCGACCCCGATCGCCGTCCAGAAATCCGCGATCAGGAAGGGCAATGTGTGGCCGATCCCACCGGCGGTCGTCATCATCCCGCACACCGCCCCGCGCAAGATCGGCGTTCCGCGCCCGGAGAGCTTGCCGTCGTCGGCCAGCGCCTCGGCGAAACCCATGCTGATGCCGGCGCCGATGCTCGCCGCGAGGCCGACGAGGAAGGCGTCCCACGGGTGATGCGTGGCGAAGGCGGCGGCGAACACCGGTGCCAGAGTCGAAACCGATCCATCCATCAGGCCGACGAGCCCTGGCTGTACGATCTGGAGCACGAAGCGGCGGCGGGCGGCGTCGTCCTCGCGATCGCGGCGCTGGCCGGGCAATCGGCGTTGCTCGATCGTACCGGCGATCCGCAGGTGATCGAGTTCGGCCGACGCCAGATCTCCCAGCAGCTTGCGGATCGGTGCGTCGGTGCTGCGGTCGGCGGCTTCGCGATAGAAACGGCTGGCGTTGGTCTCCATCCGCTTGGCCTCGGCACGGACGGCGTCGATCCCCTTCAGGATCGTCGCACGCGGGGCAGCGGGGGATTGCGCGCCGCGCACATCGCGCCGGGTGATGTAGGCGATATGACGGCCAAACCGCCCGACGTAGAGATCGATCAGTGCGCGGCGATGCTCTTCTTCCTCTGCGGCCATGTCGTCAAACAGGCGGGCGCTGTCAGGGTAATTTTCGCGCAGATATTCGGCGTAATCGGCATAGACGCGCCCATCCTCCTCCTCGTTGGCGATGGCCAAAGCGAGGATTTCGCGTTCGTCGAGCTCATGAAAGCGTCTCACAGCCGCGTCATAGCCCATTTCCTCGGCGGAAGGACACGGGGGCTAACCGGACCACGGCGCGTTCGCTAAGGCGGGATCGGATATGCCGCCGCGAGGGGCCGTTGGAGATCGGCAGGATTCATCTTCGGACGTGGGATTTGGCAGACGGGTGCCGATCCAACCGGGTAGAGACGCGGTTAGGCGGGCTTTCCGTCGTCATGCCGCAATGTGGGATTGGCAAGATGCTGTATCGGTTCGCGCTTGTAGTGGCGGCACTCCCGGTTGGGGCGGTGGCGCAGGAGACGCCTGCGCTTTCGCTCGATGCGCTCGTCCACGAGGTAGTCGCCAGCAATCCGGAGCGGCAATTCTACCAGCGTCAGATCGAGACGGCTGGCGTCGAGCGCCAGGCGGCGGGGCGGCTGCCCGATCCGCAGCTCACCGTCGAATTCGGCCAGCGACGTGCATACGACGCCGCGACGGGCCTCCCCACCGGGGACGGTGCCGCCTATACGGTTTCGGTCGTCCAGCCGATCGAGTTCGGCGGACGGATCGCGCTGCGCCGGGCGATCGCGGATCGCCAGATCGAGCTTGCCAGGATCGGCCTCGCACAGTTCGGGGCGACGCTCGCCGCGCGTGCCCGCTCGCTCGGCTACGGCCTGTTCGCGGCGGACGAGAAGGCGACCGCCGCTCGCGCCGTCGCGATGCGGATGCGCGCGGTGGCGCAAGTGATCGTCACGCGCGATCCTGCCGGTCCCGCGCCACGGCTGGAGGCGGCGGTGCTGCAGGCGGGCGCGATCAGTGCCGAGCGCGATGCCGCCACCGCCGATGCCCAGGCGAACACGATTCTCTACGAGCTTAACCAGCTGCGCGGGGTGCCGTTCGCGGCGCGGCTGCGGATCGTGCGGCCCGCCATGTCGCTGCCCGATCTGCCGGCGGCGACGACGATCGCCGCCATGGTCGACGCCAACAATTTCGAGCTGCGCGCGCTGCGTGTCCAGTTCGAGCAGCAGGGCCTGCGCGTCGATCTGGCGAAGAAGGCGCGGTTCCCGATCGTCTCCGTCGGCCCTTATTATGGGCGTAGCCGCGCCGACAATCGCGAAACGAATTACGGCGTCCGGCTTTCGTCGAACCTGCCCGTCTGGAACGCGCAGGCCGGCGAGGTCGCCGCTGAACAGGGGCGGCAAGCGCAGGCGGACGCGACGCTTGTCAGCACGCAGCGCCGGATCGCGCGCGAGGTGTTCGATCATGCCGCGCAATATGAGGCGAAGCGCCGGGCGCTCGGGCGGTGGGATGCGGACTCGCCGCAGCGCTTCGCCGAAGCGGCGGCGGAAGCCGATCGCCACTTCCGCCTCGGCGCGATCCCGCTGGCGACCTACACGCAGATGCAATCCTCCTACCTCTCGGCGATGAGCGCGGTGCTCGAAACCCGCCGCGAGGCGCTGGAGGCCCTGCTGTCGCTGCGCGCGCTGGGAAGCGACGGCCCGTCCGAATGATCGCCGCGCTGCTCGACTGGATGACGCGCCGACGGCTCGCCGTCGCGCTGGTCACCGCGTTCGTGGCGGCGGTAGGCCTCTGGTCGTTCGCTAACCTCCAGATCGACGCGATCCCGGATATCACCGGGGTACAGGTGCAGATCAACACCACCGTTCCCTCGCTGGCGCCGGAGGAGATCGAGCGCTTGGCGACCTTGCCGATCGAACGTGCCATGGGCGGCCAGCCCAATCTCGATGAGATGCGCTCGCTCACAAAAACCGGGCTCAGCCAAGTCACCCTGCTGTTCAAGGACGGCACCGATCAACTGCAAGCGCGCCAGCTCGTCACCGAGCGGCTGGCGAGCGTGCGCGAGATGCTGCCGCCGGGCTCCTCGCCGCAGCTCGCGCCGATCACGACGGGGCTGGGCGAGATCTATTACTATACGCTGGAATGGGCGCATCCGCCGCGCGGCATGTCGCCCGAACGCCAGCTGATGGAGCTCTACGAGGCGCAGGAATATACGGTGCGACCGATTCTGCGCACCGTGCAAGGTGTCGCCGCCATCAATTCCAACGGCGGGCTGGAGCAGCAGTTCGTCGTCCAGCCCGATCCGGTGCGCCTCGCCGCGCACGGCGTCACCGTCGGCGAACTGGCGAATGCCGTAGGGCAGAACGTCACCAATGCCGGGGGCGGCGTCATCAGCCGCGGCGCCAATCGCTTCACGGTGCGCACCGAAGGCCGCGTGATAAATGCGGACATGATCGCGGCGCTTCCGGTGAAGTTCGCCGGCGGCGCGATGCCGCTCACCGTGCGCGATCTCGCCACCGTCACGATCGGCCATGCCCCGCGCCAGGGTGCCGCCACCGCCAGTGGCGGCGAGACCGTGCTCGGCACCGTGATGATGCTCGTCGGACAGAACAGCCGCGAGGTCGCGCTGCGTGTTGCCGATGCGTTGCCGGGCATCCGCGCCGGGCTACCCAAGGGCATGATCGTTCACGAGCAATATAGCCGCGCCGACCTTGTCGACCGGACGATCCACACCGTCGAGCGCAATCTCGGCGAGGGCGCGGTGCTGGTGGCGCTGGTGCTGCTGGTGGTGATGGGCAATTGGCGGGCGGCGCTGATCGTCGCACTCGTGATTCCGCTCGCTTTCCTGGCGACGGTGACGGGGATGTACGCCATCGGCCTCTCGGGCAATCTGATGAGCTTGGGCGCGCTCGATTTCGGGCTGATCGTCGATGGCGCGATCGTTGTCGTCGAAAATGCGCTGCGTCTGCTGGCCCAGCGGCGGCGGGAGAAGGGCGAGGATCTCACCGCCGAGGAGCGGCGCGCGATCGTGGTCGAGGCGGCGCGGATGGTGGCGCGGCCGGTCTTCTTCGGCATCGCGATCATCACCCTCGTCTACGTGCCCGTGCTGAGCCTTGGCGGGGTCGAGGGCAAATTGTTCCAGCCGATGGCGCAGGCGGTGATGCTGGCGCTTGCCGCCGCGATGATCGCGACCTTCACGGTCGTGCCCGCGCTTGCGGCATGGCTGCTGCGTGCGCCCGAGGGCGAGGAGGGCGATGGCCGCAAAAAGGGGCTGATCGGCTATGCCGAGCGCGGCTATCGCCGGGCGCTCGACCGTGCCTTGACGCATCCGATCCTGCTCGGCGTCGGCGCGCTCTTGCTGTTGGGCTGTACGGTCGTCGTCTTCAAGACGCTCGGCTCGCAATTCACCCCGCGACTGGACGAGGGGTCGATCACCGCGATGGTCTATCGCCCTGTCGACCTGTCGCTGGAGCGCAGCCTCGCGATCGAGCGGGCGACCGAGCGCGACATCCTGCGCCGCTTCCCCGCGGTCACGCACACCTTCGCGCGGATCGGCACGAGCGAGGTGGCGACCGACCCGATGCCGCCCAACCAGAACGACCTCTACATCTTCTACAAACCGCTGAAGGACTGGCCGAAGGGCGACGGTGCGCCACGGAACAAGACCGAGCTCGTCGCCGCGATCGATAAGGCCGAGCGCCACCTCTATACCGAGCAGACCTTCGAATATGCCCAGCCGATCGAGATGCGCTTCAACGAGATGCTGGAGGGCGTGCGCGCCGACATTTCGGTGAAGTTCTTCGGCGAGAATTACGACGTGCTGGAGAAAGCCGCGCAGCAGGCGAAGAAGGTGCTGGAGGGCATCCCCGGCACGGGCGATGTCGAGTTCGAGGCGGCGGGCCGAACCCCCAGCGTCGTGATCGCGCTCGACCATGCCGCGCTTGTGCGCCTGAACCTCGGCGCCGACGAGGTCAACAAGGCGATCCAGAGCGCGGTGGGCGGCGCCGAGGTCGGCTTCATCCCCGAGAGCGACCATCGCCACAGCATTGTCGTGCGCTTGGCCGAAGGGCTGCGCGCCGATCCGGCGGCCATCCTGGCCCTGCCTTTGCGCGTGGGTGACAACGGCCTCGTACCGCTCGGCCGCGTCGCACGCATCCAGCAGACCCGCACCGTCGAACCGATCCTCCACGACGATGCCAAGCGCCGCGCCGCACTGATGGTGAACCTCTCGACCAGCGATCTCGAAGGCTATGTGCAGAAGGCTCGCGCCGCGATCGATCAACAGGTGAAACTGCCCGAGGGCTATCGCGTCGAGTTCGGCGGCCAGTTCCACCAGTTGGAGGCCGCGCGCGCGCGCCTCACTATCGTCGTGCCCGCGGCGTTACTGATGATCTTCGTCCTCGTCTACGCGGCGCTCGGCAGCGTGAAGGAGGCGGCGATCGTCTATACCGGCATCCCCTTCGCCGTTACGGGGGGCGTGCTGGCGTTGTGGGTGCGGGGCATGCCCTTCTCGATCACTGCGGCGATCGGCTTCATCGCGCTTTCCGGCATCGCGATGCTGAACGGGCTGGTGCTGATCGATCACATCAACAGCCTGCGCGAGGGCCGTACTCTGGACGAGGCGGTGCGGCAGGGCGCGCAGGATCGGCTGCGGCCGGTGCTTTCGACCGCGCTCGTCGCCTCGATCGGCTTCCTGCCGATGGCGGTCGCCTCCGGGGCAGGCGCCGAGGTGCAGCGTCCGCTCGCGACCGTGGTGATCGGGGGGATCATCACGTCCACGATTCTCACCCTTCTGCTCTTGCCCAGCCTCTACCGGCTGGTCGCGGGAAGAGGGGATCATCGTGGCGCGAGCGAGACTTTGTGACGCAATTGCGTGCGCTCCGCGCGATGCTTGGCGTCTGGAGGTGAAGCCGAACACCGGCAGTGTGGCGAGGGAGGGCCAGATCCGCGATCAGAACCAGTCCGACAGTGCCATCGATCGCGACCAGGCGCTGCTCGAGCTTCTCCGGCGGCTAAGGCTCGCCGACTACAGCTTTGTCGCCCCGAACCGCAGGACGCATCATGAAGGCCGCCTCAGGCGGATGCTGCGCCGCCCGGATTCCCTGCGCGACATCTTCGGCTGGAACCGCGCGTTTCGAGCACGCGACATCGCGCCTGCGATGCTCGAGTGGATGGGTTGGGCGGGCATCTTACAGCCGCTCTCGTTCGGGCGTTTCCGCAGCCGACTGCGCGTGTCCAGCCTCGGCCGTCACCTCGTTCTTCACTCGCCGCTGTCGGCCGGCCGGGATGCGGTCTTCTTCGGCCCGGACTCCTACCGTTTCGCACGCTTCCTCGAGGATGTCGCAGCGATGCTGCCGGCGCGCGCCCGCGTCGTCGACCTCGGGGCGGGGGCGGGCGCCGGCGCGCTAGCGCTCGCCTCGGCACGGCGCGACCTCAGGCTGGTGCTGATCGACATCAATCGCGAAGCCGTGCGGCTCGCGCGGATCAATCTGGCCGCGGCGGGGATCGAGGCGGACGTGATCGAGGGGGACGGCCTGAGCGCCGTGCAGGGGGGGATCGATGCCGTGATCGCCAACCCGCCTTTCCTCGCGGGCTCGATCAGCGGACGGTATCGCAACGGCGGGACGGAGCTGGGCTCGGCGGTGACGCTCGACTGGATGCGCCAGAGCGCATCGCGGCTCGGCAGCGACGGCACGATCCTCCTCTACGGCGCCAGCGCGATCGTGGAGGGACAGGATGCGCTTGGCGAAACGCTCGGAAAGGAGCTGTCGCGCGGCGGATATGCCGTCCGCTACCGCGAGCTCGATCCCGACATTTTCGGCGGCATGCTCTGGCGGCCAAGCTACCGAGGCGTCGATCGGATCGCGGCGGTCACGATGATCGCGACGAGGCTCGGCTGATGGGTTGGAGGGGCGGCTGGCTGGCCGACTTCGAGATCCGCGGTGGCACGGTGCGGGTGCGCAAGACCGGCGCGACGGCGAGGATCGATGGCGGGATTGTCCGCGAGGTCGCGATCTGGCTGGTCTATTATCTGTGCATCACGGCGCGCGCCGCGTGGCTCCGGCATAAGCGGGCAACGATCACCCTCGGCTTCACGCCCGATCTTCCCAGACCCTGGTATCTGATCCGGGCCGCCTGCACCTGGGCGCGGATCGCGGTCACCACCGACCTGACCAAGGCCGATTGCGCCTTCTTCTTCGAGGACGCGACATGGTGCGCGCCACAGCCGCAGCCTGGCGACCTGCCATGCCTCAACTTCGCCTGTACGGACATCTCCAAAGGCCATGTAGCGGCCGTTTTCGAAACCATATTCGGCTATCCTCTGGCACTCGATCCCGCGACGTCGACCGGCCTTGCGGTCGAGAAAAGCGAGGTGAATGCCAGGCACGACGGGCGGTTGGTTCAGTGCCCGTGCGCGCCGCGCGAGGGCTTCGTCTATCAGAAGCTCGTAGATACGACCGATGGAAGCCACGTCCACGATCTGCGCACGCCCTGCGTCGCGGGCGCACCGGTCGTCGTGTGGGAGAAGCTTCGGCGCGAGCGGGATCGCTTCTCCGCGCACAACGCCAAAGTTGTGGCGCGCGATCCGGCGATGGTTTTCTCGGAAGGCGAGAGGTGCGCGATCCGGCGCTTCTGTGCGGCGATCGGGTTGGATTGGGGTGGCCTCGATATCCTGCGCGATCGCCACGACGGGCGGATCTACATCGTGGACGTCAACAAGACCGACGCCGGCCCCGTGATCGATCTGCCGCTGCGGGAGAAATTGCGATCAACCGCGCTGCTGGCCGGCGCATTGCGCGCTCTGCTGATCGAACGGCGCCCGGGGGCGTGCCGTCAGGCCGCGCGCGATGCCGTGCCGAGCAGCGCATAATCCACGAACAGCGTCACGAAATGATCGTTCATGGTTCGCACAGGGGCGGTATCGACAGGCTGGCTGGATCGCTCCAGGATGCGCCGCAGCGCCGCTGCGCCGCACCGGTATTGCCGGCTGGAACGTCTCGCCACCGTGTCGCGCATGATCGGCGGCCCACCTTCGGCCGGCACGACGATCGGCAGACCGGAGGCACGCGCCTCGACAGCCGTCATGCAGAAGGCCTCGGATTCGCAGCCGTGCATCAGCACGTCGGCGCTGGCGAGCAAGCGGGCGAACTCGGCCCGATCCCGGAGCGGTGCAGTCAGGCGAATGTGGGGGTTTGCCGCCGACATGGGCCAGGATGCGCTCGCGCTCGCGCCCCTCGCCGACGAGTATGAGCCCGACCGGGCGGCTGTTGCCCACTGCGATGCAGGCATTGATCACGGTCGGCCAGCGCTTTCGGGCGCATGCCGATCGAGGCCGCGGAGAATGACCCGTCGCGGTGACAGCAATGATGTCGCTCGCGGAGAAGATCAGCTGCGTGCCGCAGGCAATGCACGAGTGGCCGAAGAAGACCGAGGTCGATAGCGACAAGCGCGCCGGCGTACCGGCGAGATAGCGGACAAGCTCAAGGCGCTTCAGCGCGAGAACCGGAGATTGCGTCAGGCCAGCGAGATCCTGCGCAAGCCATCGTCCTATTTGCTGAGGTGGAGCTCGAGCGCCCGTTCGGGCGATGACCGGTTTCATCGATGAAGATCGTGAAGCCTATGGGATCGAGCCGATCCGCAAGGTGCTGCCGATCGCCCATCCACCTACCAAGCGTCGCGCAGCGAATCGATACTTCCGGCTGTCAAAGCGGGACAAGCAGGATCTGGCTTCAAGCATCCGACGGCCTCCGGCATAGCGGCAGGATTCAAGCTGTAGCCAAAGCAATACTCCACCGCGGCAGGCGGACAATATGAGACCGCCCGCGTTGTTGACCGCAACCAATGCCGCTTCGGCCGTGTAACCTAGTTTGTAAACCTACGGGCACACTGCCTCCCCGAGGCCCCAGCGACACCATCTTGTAGTATTTGATTTCCTGGAAGATTTGGTGGACGCACTTGGGCTCGAACCAAGGAACCGCTGATTAAGAGCGCGGCTAAGTATCTGAGAACATTGACTCATCTCGCTTCATATCGCTTCAAAGTCATTGTATCAGCGGGTCTTTGGCCCGCTCATTCCGCGGCAAGCTATCGCAGGTCCGAGCAAGCAACCGCAGGCGCCCGATACCCCTGTGGGACCCATGTTGAAGAGCTTTTCAACTTCCGATTGTTGGGAAACAGAGCGGTAGAGCATGCCGATCGAGCGAGCGTGACGCTTCGCGAGAGGGCGGCCAGCGGCAGGAATGTAAGCAGTGCGAGCGAGCACGTCAGGGCAAATCCTATTCGGCGATGATCAGGCTTTCGGCGCGTTTACGGGCGCCATCTGCGATGCTCGTTACGAGCCCTGGCGGAAAGTCGGTCGGAAGACTTGTGTTCACTGTCTCAATCGCGGTCACGATTTGCTCGCGAAGCTCGTCTAGTATGCGGCTGATCCGGGGGGCGGAAAGCCCACACGCCTTGCCGGTTTCCACGAAGTGGCGACCGTGTATCTCGTTGAGCCGGTATTTCCCGCTGTTGCCGACCGCCATCGACAGCTTGAACGCATTGCGTCCGATGTGACGGCAATCCACCATGGGTTGGGCGCTCAGCACGTCGTACAACGGCGCGAGCTCGAAGGTGCCTTCAGGGCGGAGGAACAAGCTGAAGTTCTTCGCATGTCCATCGGTGGCGCCGAGCAGCCAAAACGCGACTTGCGCACGGAAGAAGGTCAAGCGATCGGCGGCGGGATCGTTGCTGCCGGTCAGCAGGGTCATGATCTGGAAGACGCCCGGTCCTCCATCGGCCTGATATTTCATCGTCGGGGGGACGGAGAGAGCTTGGCAGCAGTCCTCCTGCGGCAATCGAATGAGTCGCTCGTCGCGCGTCCAAATGCGGTCGAAGCGTTCGACAACCAGCGCCTTGCGTGCGCCGAATGTGGCTATCTGACAGGGCGCGGTGGGAAACCCCAACGCCTCCATCAGCTTCATGCAATAGAACTCGTTCTCGACGCTATCGGCCAGGCCGATCCCGCCTTGTGGGACGGCGATCTCCGGTTTCAGGATGTGGGTCGTAGGGGTGGTGCCGTGCGGCCGAAGCCAGCGCCCTTCATGCCACAGCAGCGCCGTCTTCTCCTGAGCGCCGGCAAGCGAAATGCGGAAATGTTCGTCCACGGCTCGGTCCACACCCAGCGGCGCACGGAACAGGTTGGCCAGCAATGACTCGATGTCGTGTTCGTCAAGCGGGGCGCCATCGACCATCCGGGTCGAACTGGGTTGCTCGTCGCCAGGCAGGAATTGCAAGGCTCCCACGCAATCGTGACCGATGCGCTCCAACAGGCTGAAGGCATCCGTTCCGCGAGCGCCGACACGTTCAGCCAGGCGGCGGCGTATCGGCTCGGAATCGGGCAACAGGTTGTCGAACACGGCCCAGACGGGAGCGCCGACATAACGGCGCGTGCCCAGGGGAAGTGAGAGCGAGACAGGCATGGCATGCTCCCACGCCAACCACTCGTCATCATAGGCGAACTCGATCGCACCGCTGGCTGCGCGGACGAGCAGACCGACGTGGCGGTCATTGAGGAACACGTTGAGCGGGGCGCGAGCGGGACGGCGCCCCATCAGAAGATGCTCTCGATGTCCTGCGACGTGCTTTTCGTGCGCGACCCCATAGTGAGCTCAAGGTCAAGTGCGGCGAGGATGTCGGTGATCCTTCCGAACCGTGTGGCCGGGTTGCCACTTTCGATCTTTGAGATCGCCTCCTGTCGCAGGCCCGCCATTTCGGCTAGTTGGCCTTGAGTAAGCCCACGCGATCGACGCTCGCGTGCAATGGCCTCGCCCATCTGTTTAGCGGTGCGTACAAGCTGCTTCATTCGGGTAATATGTCTTCAACGGCATAAAATGTCAATATGCTGTCAGTGACATAATCTCGCGTTATGCGCTAAGTTGCATTTGCTTGCGCCTCCTGAGCCTATCGATCAATCCAAGGCATGATCCATGATCGATAGAACTGCTTTCTATTGATCATCACCGATCCGAACGGCGATCTTCGCTATGCGCGTTACTAGCCTGCCACCTTTTAGCATGATCTTTGCGTCCCACTTGATCACTCATAGCAGATAGCAATGCGTGTTCTTGATCATGAGTGGGTGATCACATTCGATTGACACGAACACATATTTGATATCATATTGGCGTTGGAGGACCAATGGGCAAAGATCGCCACGCTGAACTCGCCAGGAAGAATCTGGACAAAAGGCTTAGCGCGCTAAGAGCCGTCGAGTTTGCCCGGCCACGTGGTGGCTGGCTGCGTGCGATCCGTGATGCCCTCGGCGTGTCATCACGCCAACTTGCCGAACGAATGGATGTCGCCCAATCCCGCATCGTCGCGCTTGAAAAGGCTGAAACGACGGGATCGACGACGATCAAGTCTCTTCGCGAAGCAGCCGAGGCTCTCGATTGCACGTTCGTCTACGCCTTCCTGCCGGCAAAACCCCTCGACGACATGATCCGGGATCGCGCTAGGCAAAAGGCCTATGATCAACTTGGCCCCACTGCCCAAGGCATGCTTTTGGAAAATCAGTCACTAACTCCTTCACAGACGGAAGAGGAGATTGAACGGCTGACCAACGAGATTCTCGCAGAGCCCATTCGCTACCTGTGGGAAGACGAATGACCGATCCGCTTTTTGCAGGGGACGACGAAGCCAACACACCGCTGACAGCGGAAGAGCGCGAACAACTGATCCCAACATATATAAGCTTGCGTGCCGAACTGAATGAGGCCGAGCAGGTCAACATCACCCAAGCCAATCGATGGCTTGCCCGTTTGCGCAAAAGCGATGTCCTCGACGACGCATTCCTGAGGGCACTGCACAAGCGGATGTTTGGCGATGTGTGGAAATGGGCCGGGCGTTTCCGCACGACTGCCCGCAATATCGGGATCGATGCGTACCGCATTCCAACCGAGGTACGGCAGCTTGTCGACACCACCCGATGTTGGGTCGAGCACGGCACCTATGAGTCGGATGAGATCGCGATCCGTTTTGGCCATCTGCTTGTCTCGATCCATCCATTCCCCCACGGAAATGGCCGACACTCTCGGTTGGCGACCGACATATTGGCTATCCAATTGAAGCGTCCTCGTTTCACTTGGGGACGCACAAATCTGGTGGACGCAGGAACCACGAGGAAAACCTACGTGACCGCGCTTCAAACGGCAGATGCGGGGGAGATCGGGCTGTTAATGGAATTTGCCCGCTCATGATCGGCTTCGATTGCGCCCGATAGGTCAGCTCCCGATGTATCATGCAATCCCATGAGGCCTGAAAATCCAAGGCCTTTAAAACGGCTCCAGGTATGCGCGTTGCACTCGACTTTCGGTCTAAAACACCCCCCGGTCATTATAGGCAGGTGAGCAGATCGCGTCAGGTGTAACTTTTCCGATCCACGGCGTCCGCAGCCGATTATTTCTTTGAGATCGGCGCAAATAGGTGATTTTTAGGGTGTCATCGAAAGGATGACACATGCGAAAAGCACTCACCGACAAGGCCCTTGAGGCGCTCAAACCACAGGCCGAGCGATACGAAGTCCATGACAGCTACTGCCCTGGCTTGAGCGTCCGCGTAACGCCCGAAGGCCGGAAGACCTTCAACGTCAAATATCGCTACGGCGTCACTCAGAAACGAATGACGATCGGCGTCTATCCGCGCATCTCGCTCGCCGCCGCGCGTCAGCGGGCGATGGATGCGATGCGCCAGGTCGATGACGGTGCCGATCCCGCGAAGCGTCGCCGGCAGGCGGATCATCGTGTCGATGCGATCGTCGCCGAGTTCATCACGCG
>NZ_CAHJXD010000142.1 GCF_903644055.1 Sphingomonas bacterium
CCGGTCGGGCTGGTGCTGGTCGGCGGCGGCAAGGCCCGCGCGCGCACCGCGCAGGCGATCGCCGGCAACCCGCATATCGTGGCCCTCAAGCCGATCGCCGATCGGCCCGCGCTCGCCAGCCTGATGGCCAGCGCCGATGCGCTGATCCACGGCTGCGAGGCGGAAACCTTCTGCTTCGCCGCCGCCGAGGGGATCGCATCGGGCCTGCCGATCATCGCCCCCGATATGGGCGGCGCCTCGGATCAGGCCCGCGCCGCGCGCGGCTATCTCTACGAAGCGACCAACCCCGCCGCCGCCACGGAGGCGATCCTGCGCCTGCTCGCCGATCGCGCCAACGGCCGGCCGCACCCCCACACCACGCCGCGCACGATGGCCGCGCATTTCGATACTTTGTTCGCGCTGTACGAAGAGCGTGTGTCGCATGGGATGCGCCGCTCGGCTTGACCCGGCCGGAGTCGCTGCGCCACGGCGCGGCGATGGATATCGAAGCCCTCGACGATCGCACCGCCGCCGCGGCCTTCCGCCGGCTGGTCGGGCACCTTCGCCATCGCACCGACGTGCAGAATGTCGATATCATGGGCACCGCGGGTTTCTGCCGCAACTGCCTGTCCGATTGGCTGAGCGAGGCCGATCCCGCGCTCGATCGCGAAAGCGCCCGCGCGCTGGTCTACGGTATGCCCTATGCCGATTGGAAAGCCGCCCACCAGGCGGAGGCGACACCCGAGCAGATCGCGCGCATGAACGTGAGCGTCGCACTCAACAAATAATCGTTACCCCAGCGACGGCTGGGGTCTCGAAGGCAGGAGCGTGCCCTTGCCGCACGAGATGCCAGCTTTCGCTGGCATGACGCGCAAAAGGTTAAAGGCTCACCCCACCCCGTTCGCCTTGAAGTGGGCGAGGGCGCGTTTCCATCCGTCGGCCGCTGCCGCTTCATTGTAGCTCGATCGATAATCGGCGTGGAAGCCATGCTCGGCGTCGGGATACAGGATCAGGTCCGATCCCGTCTTGCCCGCCGCCTTGAGCGCATCGCGCATCGCCGCGACGTCCGTGGGCGGGATGCCCTGATCCTTGCCGCCGTAGAGGCCCAGCACCGGCGCCTTGACCTCCGCCGCGCGGGGCAGGATGCCGCCCAGCCGCCCGTACCAGGCGACTCCCGCGCGCACGTCGGGATCGCTGATCGCCGCGCGCCACACCACCGCGCCGCCCCAGCAGAAGCCGGTGATGCCGATCTTGGCGGGCGCCGCGAAGCGCTGCGCCTTGATCCACGCGGTCGTCGCGCGCACGTCGCCGTCGACCTGCGCGTCTCCCGCCTGCGCGACGACCTTCATGAGCGCGGCGCGGTCGGAGATCGCGGGCAGGTCGACGCCCGCGCGGTAGAAGAAGTCGGGCGCGACCGCGACATAGCCGAGCTTGGCGAAGCGGCGGCAGACATCCTTGATATAGTCGTGGATGCCGAAAATCTCGTTGACCACGACGATCGCGGGATGATGCCCGGGCCTGGCGGGCCGCGCGACATAGGCGGGCAGCGGCGTGGGCGCGCCGTTGGGGATCGTCGCGGTCTCGATGACCAGCCCGTCGGCGGGGGTCGTGATCGGCGCGGCATCGGCGGAGAAAGCGGCGACCGCATAGCCCGCGAAGAACAGCCCGGCGGCACCGCGCCGCGTGACGTTGAAATCCTCGGGCTGGCTGCCTTCGGGGCGGGTGAGATGTTCCATGCGCTACTCCTCTCGTTCGGGCGCGGAGTTCAGACGCGTTCGTCGGCGATGTCGAGCAGATAGCGGCCGTAACGCGTCTTCTCGTACGTCCTGCCGTGCGCGCGCAGCTCGTCGCGGGTGATGAAGCCGTTGACGAAGGCGATTTCCTCGAGGCAGGCGATCTGCATGCCCTGGCGATGCTGGACGGTGCGGACGAACTCGCTGGCCTCGAGCAGGCTGTCATGCGTGCCGGTATCGAGCCAGGCGTGGCCGCGCGAAAGCTGTTCCACCCAAAGCTCGCCCATCTCCATGTAGAAGCGGTTGAGATCGGTGATTTCCAGCTCGCCGCGCGGGGAGGGCTTCACCTGCTTGGCGAGATCGACGATGCGGTCGTCGTAGAAATAGAGGCCCGTCACCGCGTAATGGCTCTTGGGCTGCTTGGGCTTTTCCTCGATCGAAAGCGCGCGGCCGTCTTCGCTGAGCTCGACGACGCCATAGGCCTCGGGATGATCGACGCGATAGGAAAAGACGGTCGCGCCGCGTTCGCGTTCCTTGACCTTCTTCAGCCGCTCGCCGAGGTCCGCGCCGAAGAAGATGTTGTCGCCCAGCACCAGCGAAGCGGGTCCGCCCTCCAGAAAATCCTCGCCGATCAGGAAGGCCTGCGCGAGGCCCTCGGGCCTGGGCTGGACGGCATATTGCATGCGCAGGCCGAACTGTTCTCCCGATCCGAACAGGCGGCGATAATTGTCGAGATATTCGGGCGAGGAGATGATCAATATGTCGCGGATGCCGGCGAGCATCAGCACCGACATCGGGAAATAGATCATCGGCTTGTCGTAGACCGGCAGGAGCTGCTTGTTGACCGCGAGCGTCGCGGGATGGAGCCGCGTGCCCGTGCCGCCGGCCAGGATGATTCCCTTCACGCTTGCGCTCCCACCAGTTCGTCCACGATGTCGTCGATCGCCGCCTGCCAGGCACGCGGCGCGATCCCGAACGCCTGCTCCAGCTTCGCGGTCGAGAGGCGCGAGTTGGCGGGGCGGCGTGCGGGGGTCGGATAATCGGAGGTGGCGATCGCCTCGATCTCCGGGCGCGGCCGGCCGTGCGTTGCCGCGCGATCGAGCACCGCGCAGGCGAGCGCATGCCAGCTCGCCTCGCCCGCGTTTACGAACTGATAGGTTCCCCACGGCGGCGCGGCGTCGCGCGTCGCATGATCGAGCAGCGCCAGCAGCGTCGATGCGATATCCAGCGCCGATGTCGGGCAGCCATATTGATCGCCGACGACGCGCAATTGCGGGCGCTCGGCGCCGAGCCGCAGCATCGTCTTGACGAAATTGTTGCCGAACGGGCTCACCACCCATGCGGTGCGCAGGATGATGTGGCGTGGATTGGCGGTGCGCACCGCCTGCTCGCCGCCCTCCTTGGAGGCGCCATAGACGCCGATCGGCGCGACCGGATCGCTCTCGCGATAGAAGCCGGGCCGCGAGCCATCGAAGACATAATCGGTCGAGACGTGGAGGATGGGTATGCCCGCCTTGGCGGTCGCGGCGGCGAGCGCCGCGGGGCCGATCGCATTGGCTTCCCAAGCGGCGGTGACGTCGGCTTCGGCCTTGTCGACCGCGGTGTAGGCGCCCGAACTGATCACCGCCGCCCAATCGCGCGCGGCGACGAATTCGGCGCAGGATTCAGGATCGGAGATGTCGAGCTCCGAACGCGTCGGCATGACGAGCTCGAAGCCCTCCGGCGCGAGGCGCTTGAGCGATCGACCGATCTGGCCGGAGCCGCCGGTGACGAGGATGGCATTCATGCCTGCGCTCTCGCCCGTTCGTCCCGAGCGAAGTCGAGGGACGTGCAAAGGGCGAGAGGTGGGAACGTATCTCGACTACGCTCGACACGAACGGTCTTGGCGAGAGGCCTCACCCCTTCAGCCCCGCCCGCGTCGTTGCACCCTTCTCGACGACCAGGGGTCGCCACCAGGCCTCGTTGTCGAGATACCAGCGGATCGTGCGCTCGATCCCGGTCTCGAAGCTCTCCTGTGCCGTCCAGCCAAGCTCACGCTCCAGCTTGCTGGGGTCGATCGCGTAGCGCGCGTCGTGGCCGGGGCGATCGGCGACGTAGCTGATCTGCGCCTTGTAGCTCCCGCCGTCGGCGCGCGGGCGCACCGCATCGAGCGTCTCGCAGATACGGTGGACGACCTCGAGGTTGGTCTTCTCGGCGCGGCCACCGATGATGTAGCTCTCGCCGACAGCACCCGTCTCGAACACGGTGGTCAGCGCGCGCGCATGATCCTCGACGAACAGCCAGTCGCGCACGTTGGCGCCCTTGCCGTAGACCGGCAGCGCCTCGCCGGCGAGCGCCTTGATGATCATCAGCGGGATGAGCTTTTCGGGGAAATGGTACGGCCCGTAATTGTTCGAGCAGTTGGTGACGATCACCGGCAGCCCATAGGTATCGTGCCACGCGCGGACGAGATGGTCGGAGGAGGCCTTCGACGCCGAATAGGGCGAATGCGGATCGTAGGGCGTCTCCTCGGTGAAGAAGCCCTCCGGCCCAAGCGTGCCGAAGACCTCGTCGGTCGAGATATGGTGGAAGCGGAACCCGGCCTTGGCGTCGTCGTCGAGCCCGCGCCAATAGATCAGGGCCGCTTGCAGCATCGCGAAGGTGCCGACGATGTTGGTTTCGATGAACGCGGCGGGGCCGTCGATCGAACGATCGACATGGCTCTCGGCGGCGAGGTGCGTCACCACGTTGGGCTTGAACTCCGCCATCGCCGCCGACATCGCCGCCTGATCGCAGATATCCGCCTTCAGGAAGCCGTACTTGGGGCTGTTGGCGATCGGCTCGAGGCTGGCGAGGTTGCCCGCATAGGTCAGCTTGTCGACGTTGAGCACGGTATGCGGCGTGTCGCGGATCAGGTGGCGGACCAGCGCCGATCCGATGAAGCCCGCGCCGCCGGTGACGAGGATGCGTAAAGGTGTCGTCTCGGTCATGCGTCGATGGGCTCCAGCGGCTGGCCGTCATAGGCGAAGGGGCTGCTCGCTTCGTCGAGGGCGGTGAGGATTTCGTCCTTGGGCGAAAGCTTGGGTCCGCCGGGCGGCAGCGGCCAGGGGAGTGCTATGGCGGGATCGTTCCAGATCACGCCGCCCTCGCTCTGCTGGGCATAGAGCGCGCTGCATTTATATTCGACCTCGGTATGGGGCTGGAGCGTCACGAAGCCGTGCGCGAAGCCGATCGGCACGAAAAGCTGGTGGCCGTTCTCGGCCGTCAGCTCGGCGGCGACCCATTTGCCGAAGGTCGGCGAGCCCTTGCGCACGTCTACCGCCACGTCCCAGATCGCACCGCGCACGCAGCGGACGAGCTTGTCCTGCCCGTTGGGCGGTGCCTGATAGTGGAGGCCGCGCAGCGTGCCGACGTCGCGCGACATCGAATGATTGTCCTGCACGAAGGTCACGGGCACGCCGAGCTCCGGATAGCGGCCCGCATTATATGTCTCGACGAACCAGCCGCGATCGTCTCCGAAGCGGCGGGGGCGGATCAGCTTGACCGGCATTCGGACTCCTTGGGTTCGGCAAGGCCGATAGGCGCGGGGTCGCGGGGGGTCAAACCGGTCATCCGCCGCGCTTTTTCAAGGCGGCGAGCGCGGCGGCGGCGCGTGCGGCGCAATCGTCGTCTTTCGCGGCCACGCAGGCCTGCTGGTAGAGCAGCCATGCCTGGGGATTGCGCGCATGCCCGCGCGAGAAATCGGCGGTAAGGCCCTTGGCGATATCCGCCTGCTTGGTCGCGAGCAGCCATTTGACGCGCTCCCCCAGCACCAGCACGTCATCGGGCAGATGCGCCTGGGCATCGCCCCAGGTGCGGCCCGCGAGCAACCGATTGCCCCACGCCGCATAAATTTGCGGCACGAGGATCGCCGCCTGGGCATTCTGGATATTATCGGTCGCGGCGAGCTGCGCGTCGGTCAGCGCCGCCGCATATTGCTTGCGCATCAGCGCGATCCGCGCGCGGACGATCAGCGCGGTATCGACCTGCCCGTCGAAGGTCAGCACATCATCGACAATCTTCTTTGCCTGGTCGAGCTTGCCCGTCACGAACAAGGCGCCGGCATAGGAAGCGAGCACGTCGGCATTGCCCGCGCTGACTTCGTCGGCGGCGATCGGCTTCAGCATCGCGAGCACGGCCTGCACCTTGCCGAGCCTGACCAGCAGGTCGCAGAGCCCCGCCTTGGTCCGCCCGTTGGCGCCTTGCGCGAGCGCCGTGATCCGGGCGATCGCGGCATCGGCGGGCATCGTCGCCTGCCAATATTGCGCCACGGCCAGCATGATGTCCGGATGATAGAGGTAGCGCCTGACGATCGCCGCGATGATCCCGTCGGCCTTGGCCCGGTCGCCGCGCGCGAAGAAGGCGCGGGCGGCTTCCATCTGGTAGCGGGGATCGTCGGGCACCAGCCGCGCGAGATTGATCGCGGTGGTGCGAACTCCCTCGACGTCCCCGGCGCGCTGATAAAGCGTGAGCAACTGGAGCGCGAGATCCTTGTCGTCGGGGTTGAACAGCGCCTGCTGCGCCAGCACCTTTGCCGCCGCCGCCGGCCGGCCCATGGCATCGAGGACATGCGCCTTCAGCGAATAGCCGCCGAGGCTGGAGGGCGCGATCTTGATCAGCCGCTCGGCATAGCCCAATCCTTCGGGCAGCCGCTTCTGATAAAGCGCGATCGCGCCCAGCGCGAGCAGCCCGGCGACGTCGTCGGGCGAGAGCGACATCAACGGGTCGACATAGCTCTTGGCATCGTCGTAGCGGCCCGCGCGCACTTCGAGGATCGACAGGTTCTGGAGCGATTCGATGTTCGCGGGATCGAGATCGAGCGCATGCTGGAACGACATCGCCGCCAAGGCCGGCATGTTCAAGGCGCGCTGCGCGCGGCCGAGCTTCACCCAGCGGCGCGGCTCGTTGCTGTCATATTTCACCGATTTCTGGAGCATGTCCACCGCCACCGGATAGGCCTGCGCGGTCATCATCCCGTCGGCTTGCGCCTCATAGGCATCGGCCTTGGGGATATTCTGCCCGCAGGACGCCAGCGCCAGCGCTGCCAGTACCGCGGCCAGCCTGGATGCGGGCCGGCTTGCGCGTTCCGGCGGGAAGGGGATCGGGAAGATGTGCCGCACGCCGGATTGCCTAGGGTGTCGTCCTTAACGCTTCAACCATCGGCGCATGATAGAAATCGTGATATCCGGGCGCCCGGCCTCCGCAATGTTAACAACATACAACAAGGGCCCTCCGGCATTGACCCATGCTGTAACCACGCCATACAGCCGCCGCACGGCGAAGTTTGCCGGTGCGTCTTGGAGCGGAGCGACAGAATGAAGTCCCCTATGTCCTTGGCAGTGCTTATGATGTTCGCCCTGGCGATCACCGCGCCTGCCCCGGCGGCTCCGCAGGCACCGGCTCCCGCATCCGCCCCACCCGTCTCCACGGCGGCGCAGCCCGCCGCCACCGCGCCGGTTTCCGCCACGTCGACCTATCGGATCAGCGCGGGCGACGTTATCGAGATCTACGTGTGGGGCGATGAACGCCTGCAACGCAGCCTCAGCGTGCTCCCCGATGGTTCGTTCGCCTTCCCGCTCGCGGGCACGGTGATGGCCGCCGGCCATACCTCGAACGAGATCGAGGCGCAGCTTTCGAGGCTGCTCGCCGGCCAGTATAAGGGCGTGCCGCCGCAGGTCACCGTCTCGGTCCGGGCGCCTTCGGGGATGCAGGTTTCGGTGATCGGCAAGGTCCATTCGCCGGGCACCTTCTCGCCGACGCGCTATCTCACCGTGCTCGATGCGCTGGCGCTGGCGGGCGGGCCGACCGATTTCGCCGACGTCGGCGGCATCGTCGTGCTGCGCAACGTCAACGGACGGCTTACCACGATCAAGGCCAAGCTGGGCGGGTTGCTCAAGGGCAAGGCCGGCGACGGCGATCTCGCCGATATTCCGCAGCTCTACGCGGGCGATACGGTCATCGTCCCGTGAGAAGCACGCTTTCGCTCGCGCTGGCGGTTGCCGGTGCGGGCGTCCTCTCGGGAAGCGCCGAGGCGGCTTCCACCTTCTTCGGCGGCACCTTCGATCTGCGCGCGGGCTACGGCAGGAATCCGCAGCTTAGGACCGGGCTTTCGGGGGATTCGCCGGTGTTCGGCGGCCGGCTCGATGCGGTGCTCACCCGGCTCACCGGCAAAGGCCGCACCACGCTCTCCGGCACGGCCGACATTACACAAAGCACCAAAATCTACGGGCGCACCGAAAATTACCTGGTGCAATTGTCGCAGCAGCAGCAGATCAGCGCGCGCATCGCCGGCTCGGCGGACGTCTCCTATTCGGATACGACCAATCCGGCGGCGAACTATGGCACGACCGCGCGCGATCTCGTCCCGATCGGCGATGTCCTCACGCTCGGCCAGCACTCCCGCCAGCTCGCGGGCGACGTCAACGCCTCATGGCAGATGGACGCCAAGGATCTGTTCCAGGGCGCGGTCAACGCCAGCCACACCAGCTTCGATTCGGTCGTTGCCAGCAGCTATACCCAATATGGCGGCAGCTTCGGCTACCTGCGCACGATCAACGCGCGCACCCGCATCGGCTTTCAGCTTTCCGGGCTGAAGATCCGATCCGATAGCTATCCGGGCAGCTCGTCCTTTCAGGGCGGGCTCCAGCTTACGCAGAAGCTGAGCCAGGCCTGGACGTTCCAGGGTGGCGTCAGCGGCGTGCTGCAAAAGGCCAACGGCGGTTCGTTCAAGACGATCGGCTTCAACGGATCGTTGTGCGGCGATTATCCGCGCTACACGATCTGCGTGATCGGCTCGCGCCAGAGCGCGCCGAGCGGTATCGGCGGGCTGCGCAACGACACGCAGGGCAGCGTCCGCATCAACTACAAGCTTTCCGCGCGCAGCCAGATCAACGGCGAAATCACCTATGATATCTCGAACGCCAAGGGGATCGCGCTCGCCACGCAGCGCTATTATGATGCGGCGCTCAGCTATCGTCGCACGATCAGGCCCCGGATCAGCGCGGGCTTTTCGGCGCGCTATCAGCGGCGCGACATCGGCGCTATCGGTGTGATTCCAGGCACCAAGGTCAACGGCTATACCGGCACCGCCGACATCTCTTACCAGTTTGGAAGGACATCCTGATGGCCACCGTCCCCTATCGGGAGAGCGAGGAACAGCAGGGCCCGAACCTTTTCGCGGCGCTGCCCGCGATCCTCTGGCAGCGGCGCTGGCTGATCATCGCGCCCGCGGTCCTGGCCGCGATCGGCGGCACGGCGGCGGCGTTCCTGATCCCCAAAGTGTATGAATCGAGCGCCACCGTCCTGATCGAATCGCAGCAGGTCGCGACCGATAACGATCAGGCGACGATCGCCGATCTGATCGACGAGCGGATCGCGCGCGCGAAGGAACGCGTGCTCAGCCGCCAGGTGCTGATCCAGCTCATCCGCAGCAACAATCTCTATCCCAAGGAGCAGCAATCGGGCGCGCCTTTCTCGACGATCGTCGATCAGATGCGCGACAGCACGCTGATCAGCGGCGTCGCCTCGGAAGCGAGCGGGCTGCGCGCGATGATGGGCAGCAAGCAGACGATCGCGCTGCGGATCGCCTTCGATTATCCCGATCCGGTCAAGGCGCAGGCGATCACGCAGCAGTTCGTCAACCGCTTCCTCGAGGTCGACGCCAGCGCGCAGCAGAGCAAGGCGACGGGGGCCGCGACCTCGCTCGAACAGCAGGCCTCCGATCTCCAGAACCAGATCGCGGCGGTCCAGAACAAGATCACCAAGATCAAGTCGGAAAATGGCGCGGTGCTGGCGATGACCGCGGGCAGCACGGGCAACCCGCTCGCCGATGCCTCGCGCATCGATGCCGATATCGCCAATCTCCAGTCCGAAAATACCAAGCTCGCCGCGCAGCTCGGCGCCAGCGGCGGCGATTCGCAGGTCGCCCAGGCCGAGGCAAACTATCGCGCGCTGCGCTCGCGCTATTCGGATACGCATCCCGACGTGATCGCCGCCAAGGCGACGCTCGAGGCGATCCGCGCCGCATCGCAGAGCAGCGGCAACAACGCCGGCAATCTGGTGCAGGCGCAGATCGCCGCTAACCGCTCGCAGATCGCCTCGCTGCAAAGCGCGCGCGGCATGGTGCTGTCGCAATCGGCCAACGCGCAGGCGGCGCTGGCGCGGGGCCCCGCCATCCAGGCGCAGGTCGATCAGCTCGAAAAGCAGGCCGAGGTGCTGCGCGATCAATATCGCCTGATCGGCACGCGATCGGCGAGCGCGCAGCTTTCGGCGCGGATGGAGAGCGAGCAGAAGGGCGAACGCCTCACGCTCGCCGATCCGCCGATCGTCCCCGACGTGCCGATCAAGCCGAAGCGCAAGGTTCTCATCGGCGGCGGTCTGGCGGCCGGGCTCGGCTTCGGGCTGGCGCTCGCCCTGCTGTTCGAGCTGCTGCTGCGCCCGATCCGCGGGGTCGAAGCGGTGCGCGCGGCGACGGGCTTTGCGCCGCTGGCGATCGTCCCCGATTATGGCCGCAAGCCGCACATGCTGATCCGCTGGCTCGAAAAGCGCAATCGCGGCCGCTCGGGCAAAGGCGGCTGATCGCGATGCAACAGGAATCCGTTCGATGACGCCCCCCCCCATCGCCGCC
Organism: Sphingomonas bacterium; assembly: GCF_903644055.1. Taxonomy (GTDB): domain Bacteria; phylum Pseudomonadota; class Alphaproteobacteria; order Sphingomonadales; family Sphingomonadaceae; genus Sphingomonas_I. The sequence goes on from NZ_CAHJXD010000142.1 coordinate 10,357, forward strand.
GACGAGGCAGCCGTGCCGCTCTACCGCCCCGACGAAGAGCTCCAGCATTATACGGTGAGCCAGGAGGATCTCGCCGCGCAGCGGATCTTCGGCTTCAACAGTTCGGATTCGCGCGGGCGGCCCTTCAAGATGCTGCGAACGCCGATCGCCAAGGTCGCGACCGAGCAGAACATTCGGATCATCGGCGTCACCTCGGCCTCGCCGCACGTCGGCAAGACATTCGTCACCGCCAATCTCGGCGCGGCTTTGTCGCGGATCGCCGAAATCGACGTGTGTCTCGTCGATCTCGATCTCCACCGCCCAGCACTCGGCCCCCGTTTCGGGATGCAGGAGAATGACGGCATCCATGATTTCCTTACCGGGGACATCAAGGATATCCGGCAGATCGCGCACCGCGTGAACGACGAGCGGCTGGTGATCATCCCCGGCTTCCGCCGCGATGTGGCGACCGGCGAACTGCTCACCAATCCACGCGGCGATGGGCTGTTCGCGGGCATCCGCGCGATGCCCAAGTCGACGATCGTGCTCGTCGATATGCCGCCGATCTTCGCCGATGACGATGCCCAGATCATCAGCCAGCGGATCGATGGTTTCCTGCTGATCGTCGAGGACGGCAAGAGCACCAAGAAGCAGGCGGAGGACACGATCCGCATCCTCTCGCCGACGCCGCTGGTCGGCACGATCCTCAATCGATACCGCTACCAGCTCTTCAACGACGAATATGGCTACGGCCGCAGCTACGGCTACGGCGCTTATTATTAAACGCCAGGCTGTCCTGCTGAAGCTGAACTCTCGTCACCCCGGCCTTGAGCCGGGGTCCCGCTTCTTCTTCAGCGTTGGCAGGCAGCGGGAC
>NZ_CAHJXD010000143.1 GCF_903644055.1 Sphingomonas bacterium
GCCGAGCAGCAGCCGGGCCTCGCCGAGCGCTTCGTGGCGCTGCACGGCGCGTGGCGCGCGGCCGAGGCGCGGCGCCAGATCGCCGACGAGGCGATCGCCAGCGGCGTCGAGGGCGGCGGGCGGCTGCCGTGGGAGGAGGTGCGCGACTGGTTTCACGAGGCGGGCAATTATGTCGGCGTGCTCGACGAGGCGGCCGAGGCGCTGGCGGGCGCGATCGGCGGCCCGCCCGTCGCGACCGAAGCTTTGGTCGCGGCTCTGGCGGACGGCGGCGTCACCGTAACCAGCAGCGGCGATGGCGGGCCGCTGCGCCGCTTCGATCCCGCTTCGGGATCGCTGATCCTCGATGCCGGCCAGCCCGCCGCGACGCGCCGCTTCCTGCTCGCGCATCAGCTCGTCTCGCTGCGCTTTGCCGAGGCGATCGCGAACGTCAGCGCGGGCGCGGCGCTGGTTTCGGACGAGGCGCGCCGCCTGCTGGGGATCGGCCTCGCCAATTATGCGGCGGGGGCGCTGATGATGCCGTACGCCGATTATGCCGCCACGGCGCGCGACCTGCGCCACGATATCGATCGCCTCCGCCAGCGCTTCGGGGTGAGCTTCGAGCAGGCGTGCCACCGCCTCTCGACGCTCCAGCGCCCCGGCGCGCGCGGCCTCCCCTTCTTCTTCTGTCGCGTCGACATGGCGGGCAACATCACCAAGCGGCATTCGGCGACGCGGCTGCAATTCGCGCGCTTCGGCGGCGCCTGCCCGCTGTGGATCGTCCACGAGGCGGTGGCGATCCCCGATCGCATCCTCGTCCAGCTCGCCGAGACGCCCGACGGCGTGCGCTACGTCTCGATGGCCAAGGGGCTGGTCAAGCCATCGGGGAGCTATCAGCGCAGCCCCCGCCGCTACGCGGTCGCGCTGGGCTGCGAGGCGATCCATGCGCGCGCGTTCGTCTATGCCGATGGCCTCGATCTCGGCGGCGCGGCGACGCCGATCGGCATCTCCTGCCGCCTCTGCCCGCGCGACGATTGCGACCAGCGCGCCTTTCCGCCCGCCGAACGCCCGATCATGATCGATCCCGACGTGCGCGAGGTCGTGCCCTATCGCGTGCTTTAGAGGCTGCCCCGTTCAAGCTGAGCCGTCACCCCGGCCTTGAGCCGGGGTGACGTAAGTGCAACGTCGACAGGACGGACTCTGGGTGGTGGCGCAACCCTACCCAAGCCAGCGCATCGGATTGAAGCGTCCGAGCACCCACAGCCGTGCCACGACCGGCGCCAGCGCACGACCGCCCAGCGTTTCGCCGATCGCGACGGCTTGCGCGGCGACCAGCCCGACCACCGCGCCCGCGCCGACGTCGGAGACGAAATGCGTGCAGCGCGGCACCTGGATCGCGCCGATCGCCGCGGCGGTTCCGAAGGCGGCGGCGCGATGCGCCGGATAGCTGCGCGCGATCGCCCCGGCGACCGCGACCGCGCCGGCGGTGTGCCCCGAAGGGAAGCTCGTCATCTCGTGGGCGGGATCATCGCCCCGCCCTGCCCAATAGCGCCCGCCACCGGCGATCACCGTCGGGCGGGTGCGATCGATGCGATGCTTGACGAGGTTCTTGAGCTCGGTCGCCAGCAGTTCCGCCGCCAGCATCCGCGCCCCCGCGCGCGCCAATCGCCGATCGCGCAGCAGCATCCCCGATCCCAAGGTCGCGCAGCAGATCGAGATGAGCTGCGGCTGATCGGCCAGCTCGCTCACCCAGCCGAGCGCCCTCACGGGGGCCGATCTATGCACGGCGGCGGCGGCGCGGGCGATGGCGAGGTCGGCGCGTTCGGCTTGGTTCGGGCGTCTCATGCCGGTTGAATGCCTCAGCCGCGCCGCCGGGGCCATGCGGCCGAAAGATTACGGGCCACCAGGCGGATTGCGCCCGTAAAGCTTTCGGCATCGCCAGCGGTGCGGTATCGGTCCCGACCGGAGACAGGCTCTACCCGGGGCGCGGAGGATGTTGATCGGCGCATGACGATCGTGACCAGCAAGATCGATCCCGCGTCCCCGGCGTTCGGCGCCAACGCGGCGCGCAATCGTGGCCTGGCCGAGGAACTGCGTGATAAGATCGCGCGCGCGGCGCTGGGCGGCGGCGAGCATCATCGCGCGCGGCATGTCGCGCGGGGCAAGATGTTGCCGCGCGATCGCATCCGGCGGCTGCTCGATCCGGGCGCGCCCTTTCTCGAGATCGGCGCGCTCGCCGCCGACGGCCTGTACGACGATGGCGCGCCCGGCGCGGGTATCGTCGCGGGGATCGGCCGGATGCACGGGCGCGAGGTGATGATCGCCGCCAACGATCCCACGGTGAAGGGCGGCGCCTATTTTCCGATGACGGTGAAGAAGCATCTCCGCGCGCAGGAGATCGCCGCGGAAAATCGGCTGCCCTGCGTCTATCTGGTCGATTCGGGCGGCGCCAACCTGCCGCACCAGGCCGAGGTGTTTCCGGACAAGGAGCATTTCGGGCGCATCTTCTTCAATCAGGCAAACCTCAGCGCGCAGGGCATCGCGCAGATCGCCTGCGTGATGGGGAGCTGCACCGCGGGCGGCGCCTATGTGCCCGCGATGAGCGACGAGAGCATCATCGTGCGCGGACAGGGCACGATCTTCCTCGCGGGGCCGCCGCTGGTGAAGGCCGCGACCGGCGAGATCGTCTCGGCCGAGGAGCTCGGCGGCGCCGATACGCATGGCCGCAGGTCCGGCGTCGTCGATCATGTCGCCGACGATGACGCGCATGCGCTGCGGATCGTCCGCGACATCGTCGCCACGCTGCCGCCGCCGGACAAGGCCACCGTCAACCGCGCCGATCCCCGCCCGCCGAAGCTCGATCCCGCCGAACTCTACGGCATCCTTCCGACCGACGTCCGCGCGCCCTATGACGTGCGCGAGGTGATCGGGCGGATCGTCGACGCATCCGAGCTGCACGAATTCAAGCCGCTCTACGGCACGACATTGGTCTGCGGCTTCGCGCATATCTGGGGAATGCCGGTCGCGATCCTCGCCAACAACGGCGTGCTCTTCTCGGAGAGCGCGCAGAAGGGGGCGCATTTCATCGAACTCGCCTGCCAGCGGCGCGTGCCTTTGCTGTTCCTGCAAAACATCTCGGGCTTCATGGTCGGCGGCAAATATGAGGCGGAGGGCATCGCCAAGCATGGCGCCAAGCTCGTCACCGCCGTCGCCACCGCGCAGGTGCCCAAGATCACCGTGCTGATCGGCGGCAGCTTCGGCGCGGGCAATTACGGGATGTGCGGTCGCGCCTACGGCCCGCGCTTTCTCTTCACATGGCCCAATGCGCGGATCGGCGTGATGGGCGGCGAGCAGGCGGCGAGCGTGCTGGCGACCGTGCATCGCGACGCCGAAAGCTGGACGCCCGAGCAGGCGGAGGCCTTCAAGGCGCCGATCCGCGCCAAGTTCGAGGCGGAGGGCGATCCTTATTACGCGACCGCGCGGCTGTGGGACGACGGCATCATCGATCCGGTGCAAACCCGCGACATCCTGGGCCTCGCCTTCGCCGCAACGCTCAACGCGCCGATCGCCGATCATGCGCGCTTCGGCCTGTTCAGGATGTGATGCGCTCCCTTTTGACCATGGCTCGCGGCCGATGATCGATTCGCTGCTCATCGCCAATCGCGGCGAGATCGCGCGGCGGATCATCCGCACGGCGCGCGCGCTCGGCATCCGTACGATCGCGGTGCATTCGGACGTCGATGCCGCGATGCCCTTCGTGCGCGAGGCCGACGAGGCGCTGTGCATCGGCGCGGCGCCGGCGCGCGACAGCTATCTCGACCAGACGAAGATCCTCGCCGCCGCGCGTGCCGCGGGCGCGCGGGCGATCCATCCCGGCTACGGCTTCCTCTCGGAAAATGCCGACTTCGCCGAGGCCGTGCAGGCGGCCGGGCTGGTGTGGGTCGGCGCGCCGCCCGCGGCAATCCGCGCGATGGGGCTGAAGGACGCCGCCAAGCAGCGGATGATCGCCGCCGGCGTTCCCGTCACCCCCGGCTATCTCGGCGCCGATCAGGATCCCGCGCGGCTGCGCGCCGAGGCCGATGCGATCGGCTATCCCGTGCTGATCAAGGCGGTGGCGGGAGGCGGGGGCAAGGGCATGCGGCGGGTGGAGACGCCCGACGCGTTCGCGGACGCACTCTCTAGCTGCCGGCGCGAGGCGGCCTCCGCGTTCGGCGACGATCGCGTGCTGATCGAGAAGTACATCCTCTCGCCGCGCCACATCGAGGTGCAGATATTCGGCGACACGCACGGCAACGTCGTCCATCTGTTCGAACGCGATTGCTCGCTCCAGCGCCGCCACCAGAAGGTGATCGAGGAAGCGCCCGCCCCCGGCATGGACGCCGCGACGCGCGCGGCGATCTGCGCGGCGGCGGTGAAGGCGGCGCAAGCGGTCGATTATGTCGGCGCTGGAACGATCGAGTTCATCGCCGATGCCGGCGAGGGGCTTCGCGCCGATCGCATCTGGTTCATGGAAATGAACACGCGCCTCCAGGTCGAGCATCCCGTGACCGAGGCGATCACCGGGCAGGATTTGGTCGAATGGCAGTTGCGCGTCGCGAGCGGCGAGCCGCTGCCGCTGCGCCAGGAGGCGCTGGCGATCCAGGGCTGGGCGATGGAGGCGCGGCTCTATGCGGAAAATCCCGCGACCGGCTTCCTGCCCTCGATCGGGCGGCTCGATCGGCTGCGCTTCCCCGACGGCGTCCGCGTCGACAGCGGGGTCGAGGAAGGCGGCGCCGTCACGCCCTTCTACGATCCGATGATCGCCAAGCTGATCGTCCACGCGCCTTCGCGCGCGGCGGCGGCGCGCAAGCTCGCCGATGCGGCGGGCGCGATCGAGATCTGGCCGGTCAAGACCAACGCCGGCTTCCTCGCGCGCGCCGCCGCCCACCCCGATTTCGTCGCGGGCCGGATCGATACCGGCTTCATCGAACGCAACGCCGCGACGCTGATTCCCTCGGGCGCGCCGGATGCGAAGCTGATCGCGCGCGCCGCGGCGGCGCTGGTCGCGCTCCAAGGGGATGGGCCGTGGGCGGCGCTCATCGGCTTCCGCGTGAATGCCGCGCCCGAGACCCGCGTCGCGGTCGAGATCGGCGGGCAGCTCCACGAGGCATCGCCCGATGCCGCGGCCGGCGGCACCGTCGCGACGGTCGGGGGCGAGCGCATCCTGTTCGCGGACGGCATGGCCTGGCCGATCACCGAACCGGGGACGGCAAGCGGCGGCGCGGATGCCGCGGCCGGCGACGGCAGCCTGCGCGCGCCGATGCCGGGGCGGATCATCGCGGTCGATGTCGC
>NZ_CAHJXD010000144.1 GCF_903644055.1 Sphingomonas bacterium
CTGGCGGGGCAGCGCGGGCGGCGCGTGCTGCTGATCGATCATGCCGATCGGCCGGGCAGCAAGATCCTGATCTCGGGCGGCGGGCGCTGCAACTTCACCAATCTCGGCACGATTCCCGAACGCTTCCTGTCCGCCGGCCCGCATTTCGCCCGCTCGGCGCTGGCGCGCTACCGGCCCGCCGACTTCCTCGCCTTGGTCGATCGCCACCGCATCGCCTGGCACGAAAAGACGCTGGGCCAGCTTTTCTGCGACGGATCGGCCGCGCAGATCGTCGCCATGCTGCTCGACGAATGCGCGCGGGGGCGGGTGGAGATCGCGCTCGGCGAAGCGATCGCCGCGGTCGATCATGCCGACGGCCGCTACCGCGTCGCGCTCGGTAGCCGCGTCGCATCGGCGCCGGCGCTGGTGATCGCCACCGGCGGGCCTTCGATCCCCAAGCTGGGCGCGACCGGCTTCGCCTATGATCTCGGGCGCCGCTTCGGCCTCAAGATCGTCGAACCGCGCCCCGCGCTCGTCCCGCTGACGCTAGCGGGGGACGATCTGCTGTTCCGCACGCTCTCGGGCGTCTCGGCGCAAATCGTCGCGCGCCACGGCAAGACCGCGTTCCGCGAGGCGGCCTTGTTCACGCATCGCGGCCTCTCCGGCCCGGCGATCCTCCAGATTTCGTCCTACTGGCGCCCGGGCGAGGAGATCGCGGTGGATTTCCTCCCCGGTCGGCCGAGCGGCTGGCTCCGCCAGGCCAAGCGCGAGACGCCGCGCACCGCCTTCCCCAAAGCGCTGGCGGCGGCCGTCCCCGCGCGCCTTGCCGAGGCGCTGGGTGAGCGGCTCGCGCTTTCGGGCGAACTCGGCGGTCTCGCCGATGCCAGGCTCGCCGCCGCCGAAGCCGCACTCGCGCGCTGGCGCTTCCGCCCCAACGGCAGCGAGGGCTTCGCCAAGGCCGAGGTGACGATCGGCGGCATCAGCACCGCCGATCTCTCCTCGCAGACGATGGCGGCGCGCCGCGTCCCCGGGCTGTACGCGATCGGCGAGGCGGTCGACGTCACCGGCTGGCTCGGCGGCTATAATTTCCAGTGGGCCTGGGCCAGCGCCGCCGCCGCCGCGCAGGCGCTGTAGCCGCCCCCGAACTCTTCGGTCGCAACCTGCGCCGGATTGTCCTAATCGTCCGCGATGATGCGGACTGTCCGAGCGGCCGGCGTCGAAGCAGGGGAAGCACGGCTTGGCCGATGAGGGTGCGCGGCTGGCGGCGCTGAGGCGCTACAACGTCATGGACACGCCCAGCGAGGCGGAGTTCGACGATATCGCGCGGATCGCCGCCCAGATCTGCGGCGTGCCGATCGCGCTGGTCACGCTGCTCGACGAGACGCGGCAATGGTTCAAGGCCAGGATCGGCGTCGATGTCGAGGAGACCCCGCGCGCGATCGCCTTCTGCAACTATACGATCGAGCAGCAGGACGTGATGGAGGTCCCCGACGCGACCGGCGACACCCGCTTCCTCGATAATCCGCTGGTGACGGGGGAGAATCATCTGCGCTTCTACGCGGGCGCGCCGCTCCGCACCCCCGATGGCCATATGCTCGGCACGCTCTGCGTGATCGATCGGCGGCCCCATCGTCTCGACCAGGATCAGAAAGCCGCGCTGGCGGCGCTCGCGCGGCAGGTGATGGCGCAGCTCGAACTGCGCCGCGCGTTCGCCCAGCAACGCACCGATCGGCAGCGCCATCATCTCATCCTCGAAAGCGCGGTCGATTATGCGATCGTCTCGATGGACCTCCAGGGCATCGTCACGAGCTGGAACAAGGGCGCCGAGCTGATCCTCGGCTGGACCGAGCGGGAGATGTGCGGCCGCCCCTGCGACACCTTCTTCACGCCCGAGGATTGCGCCGCGGGCGTCCCCGCGCGCGAGATGCAGGCCGCGCTGGCCACCGGGCGGGGCACCGATGAACGCTGGCACCTGCGCCGCGACGGCAGCCGCTTCTGGGCGAATGGCGAGATGATGCCGCTGCTCGGCGACGATGGCGCCGCGCAGGGCTTCCTCAAGATCTTCCGCGATCGCACCGCGCAGCACGAAGCGGGTACGGCGCTGAAGGAGGCCGTATCGCGGCTGCGGCGCGCGCAGGAAGCGGGCGGCATCGGCCTTTTCTCGGTCGATCGGGAGGGCATGCTGGATGCCACGCCCGAATTCTGCCGCCTGTTCGGCGTCGAGGAGTGCGACAAGATGCCCGCCGCCATGCTGGAGGCGCTCGTCGTCGCCGAGGATCGCGCGCACGCGTCCGACGCCATGTCGCGAAGCGCCGGCACCGTCCCGCCCGACGTGCAATATCGCATCCGCCGCGCCGATGACGGCGCGCTGCGATGGATCGCGCGAAAAGGCCATATCGAGTGCGACGGCGATGGCGCTCCGCTCCGCTTCGTCGGCGCCGCGCGCGACGTCACCGAGGAGGTCGAAGCCAAGCGCGACCTCGCCACCGAGCGCGAGCAGCTCGCGCAGATATTCGAGCAGGCGCCGAACTTCATGGCGGTGCTGCGCGGGCCGGAGCATCGCTTCGAGCGCGTCAACCCCGGCTATATCGCGCTGGTCGGCCGCGACGTTTCGGGCCTCCCGATCGCCGAGGTCTTGCCCGAGGCGGTGGAACAAGGCTTCGTGGCGCTGCTCGATGAGGCCTATCGGTCGGGCGAGCCTTATTCCGCGGCGGGCACATTGTTCGTCGTCCAGCCCAAGGACGCGCCCGCCCACGAACGCTACGTCGATTTCGTCTATCAGCCGCTGCGCGATTCCGATGGCGCGATCACGGGCATCTTCGTCGAGGGCGCCGACGTCACCGATAGCAAGCGCGCCGCCGCGGCCCTGCGGGAGACCGAGGAGGAACTTCGCCTGCTCAACGCCGAGCTGGAGGTGCGCGTCGAGGAGCGCACGCGCGAGCGCGACCGGGCGTGGCGCAATTCGCGCGATCTTATCGTCGTCATCGATACGGGCGGCGTGTTTCTCGAGGTCAGCCCGGCGGCGGAGCGGCTGCTGGGATGGGCGCCGGAGGAGATGGTCGGCAAGAATATCCTCGATTTCATCCATCCCGACGATCACGCCCCGATCGATAATGCGCTGGAAGTCGCGGCGGCCGGGACGATGCCGATGATGGAGAATCGCTATCGCCATCGCGACGGCGGCTATCGCTGGCTTTCCTGGACGGCGGGCCCCGATGGCGATCTGATCACCGCCACCGCGCGCGACGTCACCGAAGCCAGGGCGCAGGCGGCCGAACTCGCGCACACGCAGGATGCGCTCCGCCAGGCGCAGAAGATGGAGGCGGTGGGCCAGCTCACCGGCGGCATCGCGCACGATTTCAACAATCTGCTCACCGGGATCATCGGCAGCCTCGATCTGATGCAGCGCAAGCTGGCGGCGGGGCGCGGCGGGGAGATCGATCGCTACGTCTCTGCGGCGGTCACCTCGGCCAACCGCGCCGCCGCGCTCACGCACCGCCTTCTCGCCTTCTCGCGCCGCCAGCCGCTCGATCCCAAGGCGGTCGATGCCAATCGGCTGATCGCGTCGATGGAGGATCTGATCCGCCGCACGATCGGCGAGGCCGTCCAGCTCGAAATGGTCGTCGCCGGCGGATTGTGGCGGACGCTGTGCGATCCGCATCAGCTTGAAAACGCCATCCTCAATCTCGCGATCAACGCGCGCGATGCCATGCCCGACGGTGGCAAGCTGACGATCGAGACGTGCAACGCGCGTCTCGACGACGCCTATGCCGCCAACGCGCGCGATATCCGCCCCGGCCAATATGTCTGCATCTGCGTCTCCGACACCGGCACCGGGATGAGCGCGGAGACGATCGAGAAAGCGTTCGAGCCTTTCTACACCACCAAGCCGATCGGACAGGGCACGGGGCTCGGCCTCAGCATGATCTACGGCTTCGCCCGGCAATCCGAAGGCTATGCCAAAATCTATTCGGAGGTCGGCCGGGGCACGACGATGAAGCTCTATCTGCCGCGTCACTACGCCGATGCGGACGCTCCCGAAGACGCGGCCCTGGCGACGCGCGACGTCGTCGGCAGCGCGGATGGCGAGATGGTGCTGGTGGTCGAGGACGAGCCCGCGGTGCGCGAGCTGGTGCTCGATGTGCTCGCCGATCTCGGCTATCGTACGCTGGCGGCGATCGACGGGCCGTCGGGCCTCAAGATACTCCAGTCCGAAGAGCCCATCGATCTGCTCGTCACCGATGTCGGGCTGCCCGGCCTCAACGGCCGCCAGCTCGCCGACGCCGCCCGCCTGCGGCGCCCGGACCTCAAGATATTGTTCATGACCGGCTACGCCGAAAACGCCGCGATCAACGGCGGCTTCCTGGATGCCGGAATGGAACTGATCACCAAACCCTTCGCGATCGACGCGCTCTCCCAGAAGGTGCGAACGATCATCGAGGGCTGAGCGCGGCCGCCGCAGCGATGGCCGTTGACATTGAACTCCCGTCACCCGGCCTTGAGCCGGGTGTGGATTCACATTCGAAGTGCAACGGATGGAATATTGCTCGCCCCTTCGACAGGCTCAGGAAGGCTTCGCCGACCGCGCCTACGGAGGCCGCAAGCTGCTCGCCGCCTTTGACGACCCAAGGCCATGGACCATCGAGATCCATCACCCGCACCCACCGCGTCGGCCACTTCGTCCAAGAACCGCGCCGCTGGGTCGTCGAACGCACCTTCGCCTGGCTCGGACGAAACCGGCGCCTCGCCAAAGATTACGAGGCATCCAGCCAGTCGGAAGAAGCATGGATCAACCTCGCCTCCGTTAAAGCGCTCTCCCGCCAAATCGCCCACTCAACATATGAGTCAGACTCTCAGGACAGGCTTGGTGCTCAGGCCGCCGCGCGAACGGCCAAGGGCCTGACCTTCAGACCGCCCTTTTTAGCCCCCGCAGCGTGCTGGTGGGCGCGAACGACGGTGCTGTCGATATCAGATATTCGAAGTCGGGATCATCCGACATCGCCTCGAAGATGCGCCACCACACACCCCCTTGGCGCTCCACCGGCTGAAACGGCGGAACGCGCTGTTCCAGTCGCCGAACACCTCGGGAAGATCGCTCCACGGCGACCCCGTCCGCACGATCCACAGCACCGCCTCGACGAACATCCGGTGTCCCGGCCCGTCGATCCCTTCTGGTCGGGGCGCCCGATGATCAACGACGCCATCTGCTCCCAAGCGCTGTCGCTCAGCACCAACCGATCCATCACGCCAAAGCCGCCTCCCAAGAAGCAGCCTGAATCAAAACGTAACGCAAAAGGGAATCCTTAGAATCCACACCGCCTTAGGCCGCTACTTCCGCTACTTCCGCTTCACCGCGATGCCCATCACCTCGAAATGCGCACCGCCGAGCAGGCTGCCCGCGCCGAGGAAGGCGCGCGCTGGCATCGGTCCGGTGAAGTAGGTGCGATAGACCGTGTTGAACGCGCCAAAGTCGGCGAGATTGCTCGCGAACACCTGTACCCAGACGAGATCGTCCATCGTCAGCCCGGCTCTGGTGACGGTCGCCTTGATGGTGTCGAGCACCAGCCTGGCGCCGCTCGCCGCGTCGGCGGGGGGCTTGCCGGTCGCGGGATCATTGTCGGTCGTGCCCGCGATATAGAGCGTATCGCCGGCCATCACCGCGGCGCTGAACGGCGGCGACGCGCCCATGCCGGCGATGCCCTTGGGCGCGGCGGCGGGAAAATGCGTGACCGGCGTCGCGGCATGGCCGGCGATGGGCGCGAGCAAAGCGATGGGCGCGAGCAAAGCGATGGTCGCTGCGAACAAAGGCTTCATGCGGGGATCTCCTCGGGTGTGATCGCCGAAGCCAGCATGTCCGGCCGGTGCTGGCAACAGCGATCTTCGGGGAGCCGGCGATCGGCGCGCCTGAAGTCGGATGACTTCAGCCTTACCCGCTCATGCTGCTCTCTCGTCAACTCGCACGAGACCAATTATGAGTCAGACTCTGAGTAGGGATCGAGCCTGTCGAGCCAGTATCGAAGGATACGCCCGGGAGCCGTACTTCGATACGAGCCCTCGATACGCTCCTGCGGAGCTACTCCGTCTCCACTCAGCATGAACGGATAAAAATAAAGTCATCCGATTTAGCCGTGTCCCCGGCGCAGGCTCTCCTAACCCGCTCGCAGCCGGGCGATGTGCCGCACCGCCAGCGCATAGCCGTGCGTGCCGAGGCCGCTGATGATTCCCGTCGCGGCGGCGGTCATGATCGAATTGGCGCGCCAGGCTTCGTCGCGGCGGTGGAGGTTCGAGATATGGACCTCGATGATCGGGCAATCGCACATCTTGAGCGCATCGTAGATCGGATAGCCGGCATAGCTGAACGCGGCGGGGTTGATGACGATGCCGGCCGCCCCGGTGCGCGCCTCCTGGATCCAGCCGATCAGCTCATGTTCGGCATCAGTCTGGTGGAAGCGCAGGTCCAGCCCCGCCGCATCGGCCTCGGCGCGGCACGCGGCCTCGACATCGGCGAGCGTATCGTGCCCGTAGACCTCGCGCTCGCGCACCCCGAGCAGGTTGAGATTGGGTCCGTTGAGGACGAACAGGATCGGCTGCGGCATTCACGCTCCCTCGGATACCCCCGCTTCTAGCAGAAGCCCGAGCGTCGCGCATCAATCGGCCTTGATACAAATAAAGTTGTTGACAAGCGGCGCAGGGCGGATCGCGCGGCGTTCGCGATCGTTGAGCCGGTGTAAGTAAAGGGAGCGTGGAGATGTCAACGATGCATGGCGCCGCGGCCTTTGGGCTGCGCGGGTTTCTTCTGGCGTCCGCCGCTCTTCTGAGCATCGGCGCGACCGATGTCCCCGCCTCCTTGAGCACGGTGCCGGCGATCGCGCAAGCGCCTGTCGCTGCTCCGATTGCCGCGACATGGCCGGTCGAAAGCGCGCGGCAATTGTTGACCGCGATCGAGGGCGCGCCCGCCGAAGGATTGCGCGCGAGCGACTATAATCCGGCGGCGCTGCGTCGGGCGATTGAGGGCGGCGCGGGCGCCGAGCTCGATCGCGTCGCGCAGGCATCGGCGCAGACGCTGGCGCATGATTATGCTTTCGGCCGGGTGAGCGATCGCGAATCATTCGATTGGCATATCGCGCGATCGATGGACGAGATGGCGGGGCTGTCGGGCAGGCTTACGCAGGCGGTCGCCGCCGGCAAGGTCGGGCCGTTCCTGGCGAGCCTGCTGCCGGGCGATCCGCGCTATGCGGCGCTGCGCGATGCGCTGCCCGGAGCCAGCGGCGGCGACCGGGATCGCATCCGCGCCAATATGGAGCGCTGGCGCTGGATGCCGCGCGATCTCGGCCGCGACTATCTCTACGTCAACGTGCCGAGCTACAGGCTGCGCGTGTTCGACGACGGGATGCCGACTTCGACCTACACCGTCGTCGTCGGCGCGCCCGATACGCCGACGCCGCTGATGATGACGCCAGCGACCTCCGTCGTCGTCAATCCCTGGTGGAACGTGCCGCAGAGCATCATCCGCAAATCGAACATGCGCGCTGGCCGGCCCGGTTTCGTCTATGCGTCGAGCGGCGGGCAGCTTTCGGTGCGGCAGCCGCCGGGGCCTCGCAATGCGCTGGGCAAGATCAAGTTCAACCTGATCAACGATCAGGCGATCTACCTCCACGACACGCCCGCCAAGGCCGGCTTCGCGCGCGACGACCGCGCGCTGAGCCACGGCTGCATCCGCGTCAAGGACATCGACCAGCTCGCCGCCGAGTTGATGCGCGACGGCGGCGACGCGGGCGCGTTCGACGAGGCGCTGGCGCAGACCAGGACCGAGACGGTGCCGCTGCCCAAGCGCTGGAACGTCTATCTGGTCTATTTCACGATGGACCGCGACGATGACGGCGCGCTGGTGAGCTACGGCGATCCCTATGGCCGCGACGCGCAGCTCGCCGCGCGGCTCGACGGCGGCGGCATGCGGATCGCGTCAAACTAAGCGATCGCGCTTGCGGCGGCGGCGCCGCGCCGCCATCGTGCGCCCGTCGAACAGGGAGCGGGACGCATGAAATATCGGTGGAGCGGCGTCGCGCTGGCGGCGGTGATGGCGGCGGGCATGGCAGGGGCGCAGGTGCCGCCGACCATCGATGCCGCGGCGATCTCGCAGGATATCAAGACGCTCTCGTCCGACGATTATGAGGGGCGCGGCCCCGCGACGCGCGCCGAGAACAAGACGGTGGCCTTCATCGCCGGGCGGATGCGCAAGGCGGGGCTGATGCCCGGCGGCGACCTGCGTCCCGACGGCAAGCGCGGCTGGATCCAGGACGTGCCGCTGCTCCGCTCCGAAATCAGCGGCAAGCCCGAGATCGCGCTGATGATCGGCGGCGCGAGGCGCATGCTGACGCAGGGCGAGGAGATCGCCGTCAGGTCGCCGCTCGACGGCGGTTCGCATGTCGCGCTGGCGGGCGCGCCCTTGCTGTTCGTCGGCTACGGCGTCACCGCGCCCGAGAAGAACTGGGACGATTTCAAGGGCGTCGATCTGCACGGCAAGGTGATCGTCGTGCTGATCAACGATCCCGATTACGAGACCGGGGTCGCCGGTGGCTCAGGCGGTGACTTCGGCGGCAAGGCGATGACCTATTACGGCCGCTGGACGTATAAATATGAGGAAGCCGCGCGGCGCGGGGCGGCCGGCGTGCTGATCGTCCATGAGACCGGGCCGGCCTCCTACGGCTGGGCGACGGTCAAGAATTCGAACGCCAACGTCCAGTTCGATATCGTTCGCGATGCCCCCGCCGCCGCGCACACGCCGCTGGAGACGTGGATCCAGCGCGATCTCGCGGTGGATATGTTCAAGGCCTCGGGGCTCGATTTCGAGGCGGCCAAGACGCTGGCGCGGACGCGCGATTTCAGGCCGATCCCGCTCAAGCCGACGCTGTCGGTGCTGCTCGACGCCAATGCGCAGCGGATCGTCAGCCACAATGTCGTCGGCCTGCTCAAGGGCGCCAAGCGGCCAGACGAGACGTTGCTCTACTCGGCGCACTGGGATCATCTCGGCATCGGGCTACCCGATGCGCGCGGCGACAGGATCTACAATGGTGCTGCCGACAATGCCTCGGGCGTCGCGGCGCTGCTGGCGTTGGGCAAGGCGTTTACGGCGGCGCCCCGGCCGCAGCGCTCGGTCGCCTTCCTCGCGGTGACCGCCGAGGAGAAGGGGCTGCTCGGCAGCGAATATTACGGCACCCACCCGCTCTATCCGCTGGCGACGACGGTGGGCGTGATCAACATGGACGGGATCAACCTCGCGGGCCCGGCGCGTAACTTCACGATCTCGGGAAGCGCGAGGCTCGGCCTGCTCGACGATCTGATCGCCGAGGGCGCCAAGGTCGGGCGGACCTTCACGCCCGAGCCGCATCCCGAAGCGGGCGGCTTCTTCCGATCGGATCATTTCTCGATGGCCAAGCAGGGGGTGCCGGCGATTTCGTTCAAGACGGGCAACGATCTGATCGAGGGCGGCACCGCGCGCGGCGAGATACTGGCGGCCGATTACACCAAGAACCGCTACCACCAGCCCGCCGACGAATGGCGCGCCGACTGGAATTTGGCGGGCGCGGTGCAGGACCTGAACCTGCTCTTCGCGCTGGGCGAGCGGCTGGCCAATTCGCGCGAATGGCCGGCTTGGGCCGAGGGGTCCGAGTTCAAGACCAAGCGCGACGAGACGGCGGCGGCGCGGAAATAGCCTGCTCGATCTACAGCAACCGCAACTGATCGCCCTCCGGCGGGCGGAACAGATCGGTGCGCAGCGCGAGGCGTTCGCGGTTGAGGCCGAGCTTGCGGCAGGCGATCGTGAAGCGGGTGCGGAGCAGATCGGCCCATGGCCCCTGTCCTTTCATCCGCGTGAAGAAATCGGGATCATTGTCGCGCCCGCCGCGAATCGACCGGATCGTCGCCATCACCTTGGCGGCGCGATCGGGATGATGCGCGTCGAGCCAGGCGCGGAACAGAGGCGCCACCTCGTGCGGCAGGCGGACAGGGAGGAAGAAGGCGCCGCGCGCGCCCGCATCGGCCGCCGCCGCGAGGATATGCTCCATCTCGTGATCGGTGATCTGGGGAACGACGGGCGCGATCGAGACGTGGACGGGCACCTTCGCCGCGGCGAGCGCACGCACCGCGGCGAGGCGCCTCGCCGGATGGGGCGCGCGGGGCTCCAGCGTGCGCGCGATCGCGGGATCGATCGTCGGGATCGAGAGGACGACGGCGGCGAGCCCTCTTGCGGCCATAGGCGCCAGGATATCGAGATCGCGCAGCACGCGATCGGATTTGGTGGTGATCGTCACCGGGTGGCGGCATTCGGCGAGGATTTCGAGGCAGGCGCGCGTGATCCGCCATTCGCGCTCGATCGGCTGATAGGGATCGGTGTTGGTGCCGAAGGCGATCGGCTGCGGCGCATAGCCGCGCGCGGCGAGCTCCTTGCGCAGCAGGGCGGGCGCATCGGGCTTGGCGAACAGCCGCGTCTCGAAATCGAGGCCGGGCGAGAGATCGTGGAACGCATGCGTCGGCCGGGCGAAGCAATAGATGCAGCCATGCTCGCAGCCGCGATAGGCGTTGAGCGAGCGATCGAAGGGCACATCGGGGGAGGCGTTGCGCGTCAGGATCGTCCTGGCGCGTTCTACCGTTACGGTGGTGCGGGGCGGGGGCGGCGCGCCGTCGATCCCTTCGGCGGCATCGCGCCAATCGCCATCCTCCTCGCGCGCCTTGAGGTTGAAACGTTGCGGCGTCGCGTTGCGGGTGGCGCCACGGCCGGATCGGGGAGGCGAATCCATCGGCCCGGCCTAAACGCTTGACAGGAACGTATCAAGAACATATAAGGCGGCGATGATGGCCGTCCTTCTCCTGCTCGTGGCGCTCCTGCTCGCCGGCCTTGCGCGAGGAGTGAGCGGGAAGCCCGGTGGTTCACGGTGCGGTGCAGGCCGAAGGGGCTGTGTCGTGGAGAACCCAGTCGATCGGCTCCTCGACCAGCCAGTAGGGACGGGGCTTATCCGGAAGGGTGACGCCGCCGCCTTGGCCGGTGAATTCGACGCAGCCGTCGCCATGCCACGCGACGAAAGCCTTGAGCGTGACGATCGGCCAGTCGACCGCGCGGACGCGCTGCATATCCCGCGATCGCCAAAGGGCGATGCTGTTGGGGATGCCGGTGTCGCTCTCCCCGTTAAGGTCGTCGCGCAGGCCTACGAAGAGATAGCGGCCGGAAGGCGAGGCGACGGGCTTGCCGCCGATCGCGGTGGCGTCGCCCGCGTTGCCGACGACCCAATAATCGCCGCTCTCGTACCGGCTGGCCCGAACGCCGACGTGCCCGCCGGGAAGGACCGCGTCGAGCCGGTAGCGCGCGCATTGCGGACGGTCGCAATCGCCTTCGTCGACGAACCGGATCGCGCCGACCTCGAGAATGCGGCCATCGCGCCGCACGGGGAAGGGAAGATCGGTCAACGCCGCATCGGGACGAACGCGAAGATCGGCGGCGATCGCCTTGGTCTCGGCGGTGGTAGCGCGGGGCAGCGGATCGCGCGCCTGGTAAAGCATCGCGGTGACGGCGAATATGCCCAGCATCGCTCAGCGCTCCTTGAGTCGGGGCATCAGCTCGACGAAGTTGCAGGGGCGATGGCGGCTGTCGAGCTGCGTCGCGAGGATGCCGTCCCAGCCGTCGCGGCAGGCGCCGGTCGAGCCCGGCAGCGCGAACAGATAGGTGCCGCGCGCGACTCCGGCGGTGGCGCGCGACTGGATCGTCGAGGTGCCGATCGTCCGGTAGCTCAGCCAGCGGAACAGCTCGCCGAACCCCTCGATCCGTTTCTCGCAGACGCGGTCGAAGGCTTCGGGGGTGACGTCGCGGCCGGTGACGCCGGTGCCCCCGGTGGTGATGACGCAATCGACCTGCGGATCGTCGATCCAGCGTTCGAGCCGGGCGACGATCGCGGCGACATCGTCGCGGCCGATCGCGCGATCGGCGAGGATGTGGCCCGCGGTCTCGAGCCGCTCGACGAGCGTGTCGCCCGAACGATCGTCGGCGGGCGTGCGGCTGTCGGAGATCGTCAGGATCGCGATGCGGACGGGGAGGAAGGGAAGATCGGTGTCGATGGGCATCGAGCGGGTGTAGCCGCGCCGATCCTTTCCGTCATGCCGGACTTGTGCCGACATCCACGGTCCCGTCCGCGAGGGCATGGCAAGGTGAGGCGTGGACCCCGGGACCGGCCCGGGGTGACGATCGGGACGTCAGTTCGACAGCGCGGAGGCGATCGGCGCGGGCTCGGCCTGCGCGGTGCGGCGTTGCGCGGGCATCACGGGGAAGCGCGGCCACTTGCCCTGCGCGAGCATCGCGAGGCTTTCGGAGGGGACGCCGGTCTCGCGCTGGTACATCCAATAGTTGCGCAGCACGGTCGCGACATAGCCGCGCGTCTCGGCGAACGGAATCGTCTCGATGAAGAACAAGGGATCGGCGCTCGCGCCCGGCCGCGCGCTCCAGGCGGCGACATTGTTGGGACCGGCGTTGTAGGCGGCGATCACCTTGGGCAGCAGTCCGCCGGTGCCGCCGTTGTCGGCGAGCTCCTGAAGATAGGATTGGCCATATTCGAAGCTGACCGCCGGATCGGAGAGGCGATCGGCGATCTCGGGTGCATCGCCCTTGTGGCGCGCGACGAGCCGCGCGGTGGCGGGCATCAACTGCATGAGGCCGCGCGCGCCGGCGCGGCTGACCGCCTCGATGCGGAACTGCGATTCCTGCAACGCGTGCGCGAGGCAGAGCGCGCGATCGACGCGCCAGCCACCGGCCGGCGCCCAGGCGGGCATCGGATAGCGCGCGGCGAGCGGCGTGGCCTGGCCC
>NZ_CAHJXD010000145.1 GCF_903644055.1 Sphingomonas bacterium
GAGATAAGCTAGTGACTGGAGTTCAGACGTGTGCTCTTCCGATCTTGCCGCCGCCTCGAGCAGATTGAGCGTGCCGGTGAGGTTGACGTCGATGAACGTCCGCGCGGGATGGCGAACGATGTCCGGCTTGTGCAGCGCGCCGCCGTGCAGGATGGCTTCGATACCGCGATCGCCGACGGCGCGATCCACCAGCGCCCGATCGGCGACCGAGCCGACGAAATCCGTCCACTGCCCCGGCGCGACGTCGAGCCCGGTCACGGCATGTCCCGCCGTCCGAAGCATCGGCACGAGATGGCGGCCGAGCCAGCCTGACGAGCCTGTGACGAGCAGTCGCATGGCGTTTCTCTATCCGCTCGCACTGGGCTTGTCCTCCCATCCGTTCGCGCCGAGCGTAGTCGAGGTGCCGTTCTTGCTCTTCGGGCGGTGCAGAAGAAGGCCAGGGCTTCGCCTTCGCTCAGTCCGAACGGAGGAGGTTTGCCCGCAACCACGAGGTTCCCGCAATTTACCCATTGCATCGCAACAAGCGCTGTCGCCATGATCCAGATCATGCTGAAAGCCGCGCTCCATCATCTCACGCGCTACCGTTACGATCACCCGATCCGGCTCGGCCCGCAGGTCGTGCGGCTGCGCCCGGCCCCGCACAGCCGCACCACGGTGCCCAATTACGCGCTCAGGATCGAGCCGGCCGATCACTTCCTCAACTGGCAGCAGGACCCGCACGGCAATTGGCTGGCGCGGATCGTCTTTCCCAATCCGGTCGACCTGTTCTCGATCGAGGTCGATCTGCTCGCCGATCTGGCGGTGATCAACCCGTTCGACTTCTTCGTCGATCCCTATGCCGAGGAAGTGCCCTTCACCTATGACGAGGCGCTGGCGACCGATCTTGCGGCCTATTTCGATGTCGAGGCGCACGGGCCGGGATTCGACGCGCTGGTGGGCGAATTTGCGGCGTGGCGCGGGCGGAGCATCGATTTCCTCGTCGCGGTCAACGCCACCCTGGCGCAGCGCATCGGCTATGTGATCCGCATGGAGGCGGGCGTGCAGGCGCCCGAGGAGACGCTGGCGCTCGGCACCGGATCGTGCCGGGACAGCGCGTGGTTGCAGGTCCAGTTGCTGCGCAAGCTCGGCTATGCGGCGCGGTTCGTCTCGGGCTACCTGATCCAGATGAAGGCGGACGTCGAGCCGCTCGAAGGGCCGAAAGGCACGCAGGTCGATTTCACCGACCTCCATGCGTGGACCGAAGTCTATCTGCCCGGCGCGGGCTGGATCGGGCTCGATTCCACCTCCGGGCTGTTCGCGGGCGAAGGCCATATCCCGCTCGCCGCGACCCCGCATTACCGCTCCGCCGCGCCGATCTCGGGCGCCGCCGAGCCCGCCGAGGTGGATTTCCACTTCGAGATGGACGTGTCGCGGATCGCCGAGGCGGTGCGCATCACCAGGCCGTTCACGGAAGGCGGGTGGGAAGCCCTGCTCGCGCTCGGCGGCACGGTGGACGCCGATCTCGTCGCGAACGACGTGCGGCTTACCACCGGCGGCGAGCCGACCTTCGTCGCGATGGAGGATGTCGAGGCGCCGGAATGGAATGCCGACGCGGTCGGGCCGACCAAGGCGGCCTATGCCGATCGCCTGATCCGCCGTTTGCGCGGCCGTTTCGCGCCCGGCGCCTTGCTCCACCACGGGCAGGGCAAATGGTATCCGGGCGAAAGCCTGCCGCGCTGGGGCTATTCGCTCTACTGGCGGACTGACGGCGTGCCGGTATGGCGCGATCCCTTGCTGATCGCCGGCGAGGCCCGGCCGGGCGATCCGCCCGCCACCGCCGCGATGGCCGCCGCTTTCCTCCAGGCGGTGGCCGACGATCTCGGCGTCGAACGGGAATTCGTGAACCCGGTTTACGAAGATCCGATCGAGTGGGCGGGCAAGGAGGCGGCGCTCCCCGAGAACGTCACGCCCGGCGATCCCAAGATCGACGACCCCGAGCAGCGCGCCCGCATGATCCGCGCATTCGATCGCGGCTTGTCGAATCCGGTCGGCTACGTCCTGCCGATCCAGCGCTGGAACGCGCGCGCCGAGCGGACATGGCAGAGCGAGCAGTGGAAGGTCAGGCGCGGCGCGCTCTACGCGGTGGCGGGCGATTCGGCGCTGGGCTATCGCCTGCCGCTCGGCACGTTGCCCTACGTGCCGCCGGCCGCCTTTCCGTACATCCACCCGCAGGACCCGTCCGAGCCGCGCGAGGATCTGCCCGATTTCCGCCGGCGGCGCGCCGAGCTGCACGCCGCGCCCGCGACCGAGCAGCAGGAGCGCGTCGAGCAGAAGATCATCGACGGCGCGGTGCGCACCGCGATCACCGTCGAACCGCGGGGCCATCATCTCTCGGTGTTCATCCCGCCGGTGAAGGCGCTGGACGATTATCTCGATCTGATCGCGCAGGTCGAGGCGGCGGCCGAGCGGCTGCGCGTGCCGGTGCGGATCGAGGGCTATGCCCCGCCGCCCGATCCGCGTCTGCGCGTGCTCAAGGTGACGCCCGATCCCGGCGTGATCGAGGTCAACGTCCATCCTGCGGGCTCGTGGACCGAGGCGGTGCGGATCACCGAGCAGCTCTACGAGGCCGCCAAGCAGGAGAAGCTGACCGCCGACAAGTTCATGGTCGACGGCCGCTCGATCGGCACCGGCGGCGGCAACCATCTCGTGCTGGGCGGGCCTTCGCTGGAAGACAGCCCGTTCATCCGCCGGCCGGACCTGCTCAAAAGCTTCGTCCTCTACTGGCAGCGCCATCCGGCGCTCAGC
The DNA here is from genome assembly GCF_903644055.1 of Sphingomonas bacterium. GTDB lineage: Bacteria > Pseudomonadota > Alphaproteobacteria > Sphingomonadales > Sphingomonadaceae > Sphingomonas_I. The sequence continues at coordinate 2,785 of NZ_CAHJXD010000145.1, forward strand.
TATCTGTTCTCGGGCCTGTTCATCGGCCCGACCAGCCAGGCGCCGCGCATCGACGAGGCGCGCCACGAGAGCCTGTACGAGCTGGAAATCGCGATCGCGCAGGTGCCGGCGCCCGGACAGGGCACGCCGCCGCCGCCATGGCTGCTCGATCGCCTGTTCCGCAATCTGTTGGTCGACGTGACCGGCAATACCCACCGCACCGAAATCTGCATCGACAAGATGTTCTCGCCCGACGGCCCGACCGGCCGGCTCGGCCTCGTCGAGTTTCGCGGTTTCGAGATGCCGCCCGAGCCGCGCATGAGCCTGGCGCAACAGCTTCTCCTGCGCGCGCTCACCGCTTGGTTCTGGAAGGATGCGCAGCAGGGCCGCTTCGTGCGCTGGGGGACGCGGCTGCACGATCGTTTCTTCCTGCCGCATTTCGTCTGGCGGGATTTCCTCGAGGTGCTCGAAGACCTGCGGCGGGCCGGCTATGATTTCGATCCGCGCTGGTTCGAGGCGCAGCGCCAGTTCCGCTTCCCGCTGCTCGGCTCGGTCGACGCCGGCGGCGTGACGCTGGAGATCACGCACGCGCTGGAGCCGTGGCACGTGCTCGGCGAGACCGGCGCGATCGGCGGCACGGTGCGCTATGTCGACAGTTCGACCGAGCGATTGCAGGTGCGTGCCGCCGGCCTCGTCGCCGGCCGCCACGTCGTCGCCTGCAACGGCCGCCGCGTACCGATGACCGCCACCGACGTGCCGGGCGAGGGCATCGGCGGCGTGCGCTACAAGGCGTGGGCGCCGGCCAACTGCCTCCACCCCAAGCTGCCCGCCAACGCGCCGCTGACCTTCGACGTGCTTGACACGTGGAACGGCCGGTCGCTCGGCGGCTGCGTCTACCATGTCGCCCATCCCGGCGGCCGCTCCTACGAGGACGTTCCGGTCAACAGCTATGAGGCGGAGGCGCGGCGCCGGGCGCGGTTCCAGGATCATGGCCACACCCCCGGTCCGGTCGAGATCCCGCTTGAGGAATTGCCCGGCGAGTTCCCGATGACGCTCGACCTGCGCACGCCGGCATCGTGATGGATGATGTCGTTTTCTCATCCTCCCCTGCAAGGGGAGGGGGACCATGCGCAGCATGGTGGAGGGGTGTGGGCACAAGCGATGCGCTTTGCGGCAACTACCCCTCCACCACCCTTCGGGTGGTCCCCCTCCCCCTCCGGGGGAGGATGTAGATGTCCGCGCAGCCCGCTGCCATGCCCCGTCGCGAGGATCGCGACCACGAACTACTGGAAGCGTGGCTGGGCGATTATGCGCGCGCCGCGACGCCCGGCGATATCTTCGCGGGCGCACCGGCCGAAACGGCGGGCCTGTGGCGCGACATGCTGGCGCGGCTGGCGGCGCTCAGCCACGGCCGCCCGGCG
>NZ_CAHJXD010000146.1 GCF_903644055.1 Sphingomonas bacterium
GACGGCCAACGGCTCGGCCAGCGCCAGCAGCCGCGCCTGCGCCTCGGCGACGCTTTGCAGCGCCATCAGGCGCGCCAGTCGCCCGAGCGGCCGCCCGATTTGGCGCGCAGCCGCACGCCCTCGATCGTCATGCCGCGATCCAGCGCCTTGGCCATGTCGTAGAGCGTCAGCAAGGCGGCGGCGACGGCGGTCAGCGCCTCCATCTCTACTCCGGTCGGCCCGGTGGTGGCGACCGTCGCGGCGCAGGCGATGCCGTCGTCGTCGATCAGGAGATCGATCGAGACCTTGGCGAGCGCGATCGGATGGCAGAGCGGGATCAGATCGGGGGTCTTCTTGGCCGCCATGATCCCCGCGACGCGCGCGACGGCGAGCGCATCGCCCTTGGCCAGGCTGCCCTCGCGGATCGCGGCGAGCGCGGCGGCGGACATCAGGATGCGGCCCTCGGCGGTCGCCTCGCGCCGCGTCGCGGGCTTGGTCGAGACATCGACCATATGCGCGGCGCCGCTATCGTCGAGGTGGGTGAGCCTGGTCATGTCCCCAGCAACGCGCGGGTCGCGGCTTCGACGTCGGGCTGGCGCATCAGCGCCTCGCCGACGAGGAAGCAGCGGACGCCATGTTCGGCCATCGCGCGCAGATCGGCGTGGCTGCCGAGCCCGCTCTCGGCGACGAAGGTGCAGTCGCCCGGCGCGCTGCCGACGAGTTCGTAGGTGCGCGCGAAATCGACCGAGAAATCGCGCAGGTCGCGGTTGTTGACGCCGATCAGCCGCGACTTCAGGCGGAGCGCGCGCTCCAGTTCGGCGGCGTCGTGGACCTCGACGAGCACGTCCATGCCATGGCCGAGCGCCGCCGCCTCGATCTCGGCCATCGCGGCATCGTCGAGCGCCGCGACGATGATGAGAATCGCATCGGCGCCGAGCGCGCGCGCCTCCACGACCTGCCAAGGATCGACCATGAAATCCTTGCGCAGGCAGGGCAGCGCGCAGGCGGCGCGGGCGGCGACGAGATACTCTTCGGCGCCCTGGAAATAGGGCGCGTCGGTGAGGATCGACAGGCAGGCCGCGCCGCCGGCCCGATAGGCGCGCGCGTGCGCCGGCGGATCGAAATCGGCGCGGATCAGCCCCTTGGAGGGCGAGGCCTTCTTGATCTCCGCGATCAGCCCGAAGCCGTCGGCGGCGGCACGATCGAGTGCCGCGCGGAAGCCGCGCGGGGCGCTTTGCGTGGCGGCAGCGGCTTCGAGCGCGGCGAGGCTGGTCTCGGCCCTTCGCGCCGTGACATGCGCGCGCTTGGCGGCGAGGATTTCGGTCAGGCGGTCGGGCATCGCGCCAGCCTATAGGGCGCGCGGGCGGGATGCGTCATGCTGAAATGAGGGGCTGCTGTCGGTTAGGGCCTGTCCTGTCGACGCTGACCTCTCGTCTTGACGTCGAACTCTCGTCACCCCGGCCTTGAGCCGGGGTCCCGCTTCTTCTTCAACGTCGACAGGCAGCGGGACCCCGGCTCAAGGCGGGGTGACGGTTCTCGTATGGAGCTACTCGGCCTCTGCTCGGCGGGAGCGGGGGAGCCGGCGTCAGAAGCGCAGCCATTTCTCCAGCAGATCGTCGGCCGCGCCCGTGTCCAGCGCCTCGGCGGCGCGGGCGGCGGCTGCGGGGAGGTCGGCGACCTCGCCCGCGACCATCAGCGCGGCGGCGGCGTTGAGCAGCACCGCGTCGCGATAGGCGCCCTGCTCTCCGCCGAGCAGGCGGCGGAGTGCGGCGGCATTCTCCGCCTCATCGCCGCCGCGAATCGCGGCGATCGGGTGGCGGGGGAGCGCGGCGTCTTCGGGCAGCAGGGTGCGCGCGCGGGTGGCGCCGCCGTCGACCTCGACCAGCGCGGTCGGCCCGGCGATCGAGATTTCGTCGAGCCCCTCCTCGCCCGAGACGACCCAGGCCCGGCCGTCGCCGAGCAAAGCCAGCGCCTCGGCATAGGTGCCGACATAATCGGGGCGCGCGATGCCGATGAGCTGGCGCATGGTGCGCGCGGGGTTGGCGAGCGGGCCCATCAGGTTGAAGATCGTCCGCCGCCCGATCGCTTTGCGGATCGGCTGGATGCGGCGCATCGCGGGATGATGGTTGGCGGCGAACAGGAAGCAGATGCCGAGCTCGGCAAGGCTCGCCTCGGCGCTTTCGCCGGCGCGCGCCATATCGAGGCCGAGCGCTTCCAGCGTATCCGCAGCACCCGCCTTGGACGATGCGGCGCGGTTGCCATGCTTGGCGACGGGCACGCCGCAGCCTGCCACGACCAATGCGACGGCGGTGGAGACGTTGAGCGTATGGTGGCCGTCGCCGCCCGTGCCGCAGACGTCGATCGCATCGGCGGGAGCGGCGATCGGCAGCATCCGCCGGCGCAGCGCGCGCGCGGCGGCGGCGATCTCGATGCTCGTCTCGCCGCGATCGCTGAGCGCGATCAGGAAGGCGGCGACGGCGGCGTCGGGCACCTTGCCGTCGAGGATGTCGGCGAAGGCCTGATCGGCGCTCTGGTGATCGAGCGGCGTCGCGGGATCGGGGAGCGGCGCGATCGTCGTCACGCGCGCGTCATCACCCGAATGCCCGCCAGCGTCATGAAGTTGGTCAGCATCGCATGGCCATGTTCGGTGGCGATGCTTTCGGGATGGAATTGGACGCCGTGGATCGGCAGGCTCCGGTGGCGGAAGCCCATGATCGTGCCGTCGGGCGCGCGCGCGTTGACGATCAGATCGGGGGGCAGCGTCTGCTCAGGCACCGCCAGCGAATGATAGCGCGCGCCGGTGAAGGGCGAGGGCAGCCCCGCGAACAGGCCGGTGCCGTCGTGGAGGATCGGGCAGGTCTTGCCGTGCATCAGCTCGCCCGCGCGGCGGACCTGCCCGCCGAAGCATTGCCCGATCGCCTGATGGCCGAGGCAGACGCCGAGCAGGGGCCGCCCCGCCTCGGCGCAGGCGGCGACGAGGCCGAGGCTGATGCCGGCGTTGCGCGGATCGCCCGGCCCCGGCGAGATCAGGAACGCCTCGGCGCCCGAGGACATCGCCTGCCCGACCCCCATCGCATCGTTGCGCACGACATCGACCTCGGCGCCGAGCTCGCGCAGATAATGGACGAGGTTCCAGGTGAAGCTGTCGTAATTGTCGATGACGAGGATCATGGGGGGTGGCCTAGGGTCTGTTCTGTTCAAGTCGAACCGTCACCCCGGCCTTGAGCCGGGGTCCCGCTGCCTGCCGACGCTGAAGAAGCGGGACCCCGGCTCAAGGCCGGGGTG